>NZ_JAKLRZ010000023.1:0-139509 GCF_021892025.1 Enterobacter cloacae complex sp. ECC445
ATTAAGAATCCATGTCACTTTGAGTGCCCACACAGATTGTCTGATAAATTGTTAAAGAGCAGTGCAACGCGGCTTTCGCTCACCGTTGCGAGGTGGCGTATATTACGCTTTCCTCTTTCAGAGTCAACCCGTTATTTCAGGATTTTTTCTCTTCAACCGAACCGGCTGTTTGTGTGAAGTGATTCACATCCGCCGTGTCGATGGAGGCGCATTATAGGGAGTTCTCAGCGGGCCGCAACCGCTAAATGACAGAAAAATGACTGACTGCTGCATTCCACAGCAAAACCCCGCCTTATACCTATTTATGCACAAAGTTATCCACAATCAGGAACGGATCGCAGTGCGATCCCACGAATTGAGCAGGAAGATCAACTATACTAGCGGCAAATATTCTCCTCTGTGCAGGCCCTTCTTCATGACTACACAACGCCTCACCCGTGACTGGCGTCTCCCAACCGCTGGGTTGATGCTGCTGGCAATTCTCTTTGCCGGTTTTACCCTACATGCGCGCTGGAACGCTTTTATTCAGTGGTGTCTCGCCACGCAAATTACGCTGCACCGTTATCTGGTGATGTATCTGCTGCAGCTTAATAATCACCAGTACAGCGGCGGACTATGGCTGTTAACGGGCGCTTTCCTTTATGGCGTCCTTCACGCTATCGGACCCGGTCATGGAAAATTCATCGTGACGACCTATCTAACCACCAATAAGGAAAGCGAGCTGGCCGCCCGGGTCCTCCCCTTCCTGGGAAGCCTGATGCAGGGCGTGAGCGCCATTCTATTCGTCTTTATTCTGGCCGTGGGGTTCAACCTCGCCTCAGGCGATATCAGTACCAGCCGCTGGTATGTAGAGAAGATAAGCGCAGTGCTTATCGGCGCCTTCGGCGCATTCGTCATTTATCAGGCGCTGAAGAGCCTGCGCCCGCGCAGGTTGACGATTTCCGCCATTAAGCCGCTACATCAGCATGATGAACGCTGTGGATGCGGCCATCATGGCGTAGGGGTAAACCTGACGGAAGGTGACTGGAAGACGCGCCTGGGCGTCATTCTGGCGATTGGCGCACGCCCGTGCAGCGGGGCGATCATGATTCTAATGTTCTCGAACGCACTGGGGATTGTCACCTGGGGGATGGCCGCGGTCATGACCATGTCTTTGGGCACCGCGCTGTCTATTATGGGGCTTTCGCTGGCGGTACGTTACGCCCGCGAGCGCACGGTGGCCTGGTTCGGAGAAAGCGCCTCATTAAGATGGCTCGTACCGGCAGTCAAAATAGCCGGAGGGATAGTCCTGATCCTGTTCGCAACGGTGCTGTTCCTGACGGTGATCCCCATCAGCGCCAACGGCGACTACATCGCTGCCGGATGCTAATAAAAGAAAACCCGCCATTGGCGGGTTTTCTTTATAACGCGTTTACTCGTTAATGCGTGGATGCTGGTCCACCAGTCGGGAGCGTTTTTTCTGCAGCTCTTCAATCTCTGCGTCGATATCCTCAATCTTCTGCTCTACGTTATCGTAGTGCTCACGCAGGATCTCTTTCGCTTCCTGGATATCCGACGCCGCAGGCGTTGCGCCTTTGAGAGGACGATTCGCCGTCTCCTTCATGGTAATACCGGTAATCAAACCAATCACCGCGATCACCATCAGATAATAAGCCGGCATCATCAGGTTCTGGGTACTCTCTACCAGAGAAGCGGCCAGCGTCGGGGTCAGACCGGCAATCAGCACCGAGATGTTGAAGGCCGCGGCCAGCGCGCTGTAGCGAATGTGGGTTGGGAACATCGCGGGTAACGTTGAGGCCATCACCCCGATAAAGCAGTTAAGGATCACCGCCAGCATCAGCAGACCGGCAAAAATCAGCCCCAGCACGTCGCTGTTAATCAGGATGAAAGCCGGAATTGCCAGGGCAAACAGCGCAACGCTCCCCAGGATAATGAACGGTCGACGGCCAAAGCGGTCGCTCAGCAGGCCCATAATCGGCTGTACAAACAGCATACCGACCATGATGGCGATAATAATCAGCACACCGTGATCTTCCGAGTAGTGCAGGTTATGCGACAGATAGCTCGGCATGTAGGTCAACAGCATGTAGTAGGTCACGTTGGTCGAAATCACCAGACCAATACAGGTCAGCAGGCTGCGCCAGTGCTTAGTGGCAATCTCTTTGAACGAAACCTTCGGACCATCCTGCAGCCCTTCACGGTCACCCTGCTCCAGCTTATCGACGTGCTGCTGGAACGCAGGCGTCTCTTCAAGCGCATGACGCAGGTAGAGACCAATGATCCCCAGCGGCAAGGCCAGGAAGAACGGGATACGCCAGCCCCAGTCGAGGAAGTTCTCTTCGCCCACGACGGTTGAAATCAGCACCACCACACCCGCGCCCAGGACAAACCCGGCAATGGAGCCAAAGTCCAGCCAGCTCCCCATAAAACCGCGCTTACGGTCGGGGGAATACTCGGCAACAAAGATCGAGGCGCCGGTATATTCACCGCCCACGGAGAAGCCCTGCGCCATCTTACAGATCAGCAGCAGAATGGGTGCCCAAATGCCGATGGTGGCGTAAGACGGTATAAGACCGATACAGAATGTACTGATCGACATAATGACGATGGTAATAGCCAGAATCTTCTGACGACCATATTTATCGCCAAGCATACCGAAGAACAGACCGCCCAGCGGGCGAATCAGGAAGGGAACGGAGAACGTACCCAGTGCGGCAATCATCTGCAGGCTGGGATCGGCCCCGGGGAAAAATACTTTACCTAACGCATAGGCCACAAAGCCGTAGACACCAAAATCGAACCACTCCATCGCATTACCGAGCGACGCTGCGGTAATGGCTTTACGCAGTTTTGCATCATCAATAATGGTGACGTCGCGAAGCGTGATGGGTTTAACCTTTTTCCTTCTCAGCATAGCTATCCTCGTTGACTCGGCCCTGTCTGTTTCACAGTCCAGCGTGCGTACTGTGAACCATGGCATTCGCTCCATGCGAATCGCCTTATTCAAGCGTAGCAGGTTTACTTACATTGACGATTCCCGTCGATACAACCGAACCTGTTGACGCCTGCCCGGGCAGTTAATGACCTTTTTACCCTACCAGCGTTTATATTTGTGATCAACTTCACACATATTTCGACATCTGGTCAGCACAGTCCATTTTTTGTCAAGAAGCGCAAATAGGCACTTCCTTATCCCACCTAAATAACATCCTCACGTGCGTCATTATTTCTTCCCTAACAAAAAAACAAACCACGTTAATTCACACCAGGTTTACATAAATTTCAATCCATAGAAACCGGCCTCAATCTTTACATTGAATATGTGACAAAGATAACTAAAACGATGTTTTATTTTCATTGAATCAATATTCCAATGATCGCATGATAAATCCGAATACAGCGTTTTATGTGTTTTCGAAAGAGCTTAATCGAAAGCACTCATTTAATTATGCTGCAGGGTTATCAAAAAACACCACAGGCAATAAGAGCAAACAATTGAATTTATTGACTAATTTTTAGCACCTATCACCCATCCTGCGGGATCCGATGTGAGGTTTGTTTATGAAGATTAAAGCGACGATAGAACGCATACCGGGCGGTATGATGCTGGTTCCGCTGGTACTGGGGGCGATCCTGAATACGCTTGCTCCGGAGACCGGAGCTTATTTTGGGGGTTTCACTAAAGGCATGATAACCGGCACGGTTCCCATTCTTGCCGTCTGGTTTTTTTGTATCGGCGCATCCATTAATTTGCGGGCAACGGGTACCGTATTACGAAAATCCGGCACGCTGGTCATAACCAAAATAGCGGTTGCCTGGGTTGTCGCCATGATATGTGCGATGTTCATTCCGGAGAATGGAATTCAGACGGGGTTCTTCGCGGGTTTATCGGTGCTGGCGATTGTCTCGGCGATGGATATGACCAACGGCGGGCTGTACGCCAGCCTGATGAACCAGTACGGAACGAAAGAAGAGTCCGGCGCATTTGTGCTGATGTCTCTGGAATCCGGCCCGCTGATGACGATGCTTATTCTCGGGTCTGCTGGCCTGGCGTCGTTTGAACCCCACCACTTTGTTGGCGCAATCCTGCCCTTCCTGATCGGTTTCGCCCTCGGAAATCTCGATCGCGATCTGCGTGATTTCTTCAGCAAAGCCACGCCGGTGCTCATCCCGTTCTTTGGCTTTGCGCTGGGCAACACCATCAACCTGAACGTGATCCTTGATACGGGCATGTTGGGTATTGTGCTGGGCGTTGCGGTCATCATCATCACCGGTATTCCGCTGATTATTGCCGACCGCGTGATTGGCGGAGGAAACGGCACGGCGGGCGTCGCCGCCTCTTCAGCCGCAGGTGCTGCCGTCGCAAACCCGGTGATTATTGCTCAGATTAACCCGGCCTTCGAACCGGTAGCCGCTTCTGCAACGGCACTGGTTGCCGCCAGCGTGATCGTCACCGCGATCCTGGTGCCCATCATTACGGCGCTATACGCGAAACGCTACGGAAACGTGCAAGAGAAAGATGTAGAAAGGAAGGCAGCAGAGCTTCAACATTAACAAACCGCACCAAACCATCCCCTCTCCCCCCTGGGGAGAGGGCCAGGGTGAGGGGTGAGGGGCAAGGGTTCACCCAAAAATCTCTTCCACCATCCCGTCCACCAGCCGTTTTGCCGAGCAGAGCCTCGGCATCCCCAGCGCGACGGTCTGCCAGTTTTGCGTCACTGACCAGCTCAACGGATGTTTGTCCGCCTGACACCAGTCCCCCAGCCAGCCCAGCATGTCTTTATGATCGATTAATCCCGGAGAAGCTGGCGTTGTTAGCCACTGATGATAGAAATGGCGGGTCGTGGGTGACGCATTGATGCCCTGCGCCAGATAGTTAGCCGCCATGCTGCGCAGGTTATCCTTAAGCATTGCGGACACATCTTCATTCGCCAGGCGGCATGCATCACCGAATGCCCCCCAACGCAGCTCTTCCAGGACGATAAAACAGCGCCCGGCCAGCGACCAGCCATCATAATGCCCCGCCCGCCAGCGGGTAAAAATCTGCTCGCTATGCTCGCCCGCCTGCACCGTCAGCCCGCGCTGGGTCAGCGCCTTTTCTTTCCAGGCAGCGCGCTGGGTAAAATGAGAAGCGAGTTCAGCGTACTGCTGCATCAGCCCGGGGGACTGCTGGGCGCGAGGATGCGTTTGCTGGCGCAAAGCAATCAGTTTCTCTGCCATCAGCCTCAGCGCGAGATGCCCCGGGTCAAGCATGCCGGCCAGTTTTTCCGCCAGTCCCAGGCGCAGCGCTGCATTCTCGTTGAGCATACCCGCCATCGCCCAGGGGCGTAGCCGGGTATGCGTCATGATTTCCTGCGTCAGGCGTTCACGAAACTGAAGCTGCTGTGGTCCCATATGAGGTTGACGCGACGCGTCTACCCCCTGCACCAGATCGACCATAAATTTTGGATTAATACATTCGAGCGTTCGCCCGGGGCCGTCCAGTAGTGGTGTTGTCATGGTTGCTCTGCCGCGAATAGAGTTTGAATATCATCGCGTAACAGTCGGGTATCTTCCTGTATCCACGTCGCAGTAGTAATGCTTTGCTTCAACAGCTGACAGAGCGCTCGGGTTGAATGCTCATTCTGTTGACGCACTGCGAGGCTATCACGCAAGCTTTCCTGTAACCCGGTCAGGCACAACGAAAATTCTGCAAAGAACGTTGCCATTCCTGCCGTAACAGAGACATCGACCTGCGCGGACAAAGCTTTACCTATTTGTTCACAAAACTGCTCAATATGTTGCTTAAATTTGTCATGCAACTGCGCAATGTCGATAACATAGCGCGTGCGCGTTTCCACATACTCATCCCAGCCCCAGCCCGGATTATTGAGCCAGCGAGAGACCGTTTCTCGCATACTGCTCCCGCCTGATGGCCGAACGGCCTGACTGTCATCCTGCGCTATCGCATCGTTAAACAGCGCCCGCGTATTGAAGTTAAGCAGGCTCGCCTGAAACGCCGGGAAACTGATCCGCGCCCGAAAACCCGCGTGGCTCAGATGCGCTTTAATACGCGTTTCGACGGGGCGCATGGCTTCGTTCAGGGAGCGCGCCAGCGTAGACTCCAGCTGATCGAAGCGTAACGCCAGCTCCCGGCAGATCTTCGTCTGGGCGTCCAGCATCACGCGCTCGCAGGAGGAGCGGATTTTATTCAGCGCGATCTGCGCCTGCCCTTCATCGTCCAGAACCAGCTGCTTCAGCTCGTGCGGCCCATCATCGTGAGGGGTTTGCCGATCGATACCTGCCACATCAAGAAGGTGCTGAGCGCTGAACACCTGGTCAATGGCCTGATTAAGCGCGGCTTTCTGGGCCCCCATAAAGTCCGCGGTGGCGTTCAGCGCCTCCTCAACTTCATGTTTCACCTCATCGCTCACCGCGGTCTGGCGCGTCTGCAGAAGCGCCATGTCCTCTTCCAGACGTGCGATATTCATTTCCAGCGCCTCAAAGGCCACCGTCAGCCCCTGATAGCGGAAGTCGAGGTACTCCCGCGCATTTTGTGCGTAGTTAAGTAGCTTGTGCGAGGCCGAACGTAGCGCGTAGAGCGAGGCATTGGCATAGGCGGCGTGGATCAATTTGCGTATCGGTTGTTCGAACAGCGAATCTTCCCAGAGCAAATCGGCAGAGTGACGAAGATGGTCGATATCCTCCAGGTCCGCCGTACGCCAGCGACGCCCAAGGGCAGCTTCGGCAAAATCCTGCACCCAGGGCTGCTCCTGATGATCCGGCAGTCGTCCGCGGGTATTCATCTCGTAGCGAGCGCGGTTCGCCAGATACGCCCACATGGACGACACGGGGTAGATCTGGCCTGGCGAAATATTGCCTTTCATTAACGTGCCGGAGATCATCGCCCGGACCTGCTCTTCATCGTCGCTATTGCGATCTTTCTGATCGAATTTGTTGACCAGCGCATACAGCGGCACTGATTTTCCCGCCGCGGAAATGGCCTGGCGGACTTCTTCATCGGAGATGGATTTAAGCTGGGTATAATCCATCACGGCCAGCACCGCCGACGCGCGGGACAGCTGCTCGCTGAGCATTTTTTGCAGATGCGGCTGTCCGGCCTCATTCGGCCCGGGCGTATCGAGCAGCGTCAGCTGACCGAGATGTGCATCCAGCCCCGCGAGATGCACAAACTCCACTTCAATCACCGGGATATGCTCGATAGCCGCATATTCAGAGAACGGAAACGCCACGCCTAACGCCTGGGATAGCCTCACCAGATCGTTGAGGCTTTTCAGACAATGAAATATCGGCTGCGCGCCCAGGTGATGTTTCTCAAACGCTTCGCCTTTTTCAATGCGCTCCAGCAGCGTATTCATGTCTTTATCAATTTCCAGACGATGGGCCAGCTTCCCGCGATCGTAATCGCACAGCTTTTTCTGCAGAAGTTGAATCAATTCATCAATGGGCGAAGCATGGGAGAAATGCAGCACCGGATCCTTCTGTCCCGGCGTATGGCGAATCAGGGTAGGCAGCGCCGTCATCGGACGATTGCGGTTCGGCAGCACTTCGGTACCCACAATCGCGTTAATGGTGGTCGATTTCCCCGCTTTCATGGTACCCACAATCGCCAGAACCATTTCCAGCCGGGTTATTTTGCGTAATTCATTATTCAGCATCGCCTGCTGCGCTTCGACACCGCGCGCGCTAAAATGCAAAGGTAAAACGTTGCTCTTTTCACCCGTAATGGCAGCCGCTGTGCTCTCCAGCATTGCAGTCGGCATTGATTTCAACGTATCAAGATTTTGCAGGGCGAGCTGTAACAAACGCTCAGCTTCCTGGCTTAATTCAAAAATGGTCTGTGTGTGCATGATAAAAGCCTTTCCTTAACGCAAATTTATTACTTTTATTAAGCCACTGGTTTTAATTATGTTGTTCAGGCTTATATGATCACGTGTGGAAAACATGTTCGCCGAAATATAACTGATTGAAGATAATCAGAAATAATTCACTATCCTTGCATGGCGTGTATAGCTCCCCTCCTGGCCTGACAGCCAAAGGAAAAAAGCGTAGCCCATTTTTAAGAAACTTCAGGATATATCATCATTATTTACCCACCTAAAAAGAGAGGTAATACGCCGCTGCCATAAGATATGTCTGGCAGCAAAGTCAGGGGATAAATAACAATGTGTCGCTTCACCTTATCCGAAATGGAGGTGCGTAGCAATTTGCTGCAATAAAATATTCGATATATTTAGCATCCATTCTTTCCACCGTGTTAATGACGTTAGCATGGCTTAACTGACTGACAGGAAGTGTCACTGTCGATACGCTTATCGCCTTTTTTTTAATTCACAATGTCACCGACAAACGTGTGGATTTACGCTATACTTGCCGCCTTTTTCGGCACGCTGCCGTCATTTAGCTGGCACTTTCCAGCGCGTTAACACTTTTGAGGATACCGATATGTCACTCCCACACTGCCCAAAATGCAATTCTGAATACACCTATGAAGATAACGGCATGTTCATCTGCCCGGAATGCGCTCACGAATGGAATGATGCCGAACCATCACACGACGCTGATACTCTTGTCGTCAAAGATGCCAACGGCAATCTGCTGGCGGACGGCGACAGCGTTACCGTGATTAAAGATCTGAAAGTGAAAGGCAGTTCTTCCATGCTGAAGATTGGCACCAAAGTTAAAAATATCCGTCTGGTCGAAGGCGATCATAATATCGACTGCAAAATTGACGGCTTCGGTCCGATGAAGCTGAAATCAGAATTCGTGAAAAAGAGCTGATTTACCCGCCCGGTGGCGCTTCGCTTACCGGGCTTTCGGGAACTACACTTAACGGGCATTTCTTACGTGAGGTAAAGATTATGCCGTTAAGTCCCTACATCTCTTTTGCCGGCAACTGCGCAGAGGCCACCGCCTTCTACCAGCAGGCCGTCGGCGCAGAGCTTCTCTATAAAATCACATTCGGCGAAATGCCAAAAAGCGAAAACAGCGAAGAAGGCTGTCCGTCCGGTATGCAATTTCCGGATTCGGCAATCGCGCACTCCAACGTCCGCATTGCGGGCAGCGATATCATGATGAGCGATGGGATGCCGCCCGGCAGCCACGCGCAGTACGCGGGTTTCACGCTGGTTCTCGACACCCAGGATGTGTCCGAAGGCAAGCGCTGGTTTGACAGCCTTGCCGCGGGCGGGAATATCGAAATGGCCTGGCAGGAAACCTTCTGGGCACACGGTTTCGGCAAAGTCACCGATAAATACGGCGTGCCGTGGATGATTAACGTCGTTAAGCAACACCAAACATCGTAGGCCGGATAAGCGCAGCGCAGCCGGCAACAGCGCCCGGTGGCGCTGCGCTGACCGGGCCTACGGTGATTGTCATCAAACTTCCCTCAACTCTTCAAACTCCCGCAACCCAGACTTAACCCAAATGTCATATTGATGCGCCAGCATGAGGCCACATTTATCGTGAGGCCCAGCACATGCAAACCGTCATCCGCGTCGATAAACTGAGCAAGACCTTCCATCACAACAAGGCTCTGCATGCCGTTGATCTGACCGTCCAGCAGGGCGAAATGGTGGCGCTGCTGGGGCCATCCGGTTCGGGTAAATCCACCCTCCTGCGCCATTTGAGCGGTCTTATCACCTGCGATAAAACGCCGGAAAGCCACGTCGAACTGCTGGGCAATACCGTGCAGCGCGCGGGGCGTCTCGCCAGCGACATCCGCAAGAGCCGCGCCCAGACGGGCTACATCTTCCAGCAGTTCAACCTGGTGAACCGCCTGACGGTGCTGGAGAACGTGCTGATTGGCGCGCTGGGCAGCACCCCGTTCTGGCGCACCTGTCTGCGCTGGTTCTCCCCCTCCCAGAAGCAGGAAGCCTTACGGGCGCTGACCCGCGTCGGCATGGCGCATTTCGCCCACCAGCGCGTGTCCACCCTGTCCGGCGGACAACAGCAGCGCGTGGCGATTGCGCGCGCGCTGATGCAGAAAGCGAAAATCATTCTCGCTGATGAACCCATTGCCTCGCTCGACCCGGAATCCGCCCGCATCGTGATGGAAACCCTGCGCGACATTAACCAGAACGACGGCATCACCGTGGTTGTCACGCTGCATCAGGTGGATTACGCCCTGCGCTACTGCGAGCGCATTGTCGCCCTGCGTCAGGGGCACGTGTTCTTTGATGGCGCAAGCCATCAGTTTGATAACGAAAGGTTTGACCATCTCTACCGCAGCATTAACCGCGTCGAAGAGAACGCGCAGGCTGCTTAATTAACCCCGATCCGAGGAAAGTACATGAGCTACAAAGCCGTTGCCGCGCTGGCCTTTACCAGCATGTTCAGCATCAGCACCCTGTTAAGCCCAGCGTATGCGGAAGAGCAGGAAAAAGCGCTGAACTTCGGCATTATCTCGACGGAATCACAGCAGAACCTGAAGCCTCAGTGGGAACCGTTCCTGAAAGATATGGAAACCAGGCTGGGGATCAAAGTGAACGCCTTCTTCGCCCCGGACTACGCGGGCATCATCCAGGGGATGCGCTTCAATAAAGTGGACATCGCCTGGTACGGCAACCTCTCGGCCATGGAAGCGGTGGACCGCGCCAACGGCCAGGTCTTTGCCCAGACCGTCGCGGCAGACGGTTCTCCGGGCTACTGGAGCGTGCTGATCGTCAACAAAGACAGCCCGATCAACAATCTCAACGACATGCTTGCCAAACGCAAAGAGCTGACCTTCGGTAACGGCGACCCGAACTCCACCTCCGGTTACCTTGTCCCTGGCTACTACGTCTTCGCGAAAAATAACGCCTCCGCCAGCGACTTCAAGCGCACCGTAAACGCCAGCCACGAAACCAACGCCCTGGCCGTGGCCAACAAGCAGGTGGACGTTGCCACTAACAATACCGAGAACCTCGACAAGCTGAAAACCTCAGCGCCGGACAAGCTGAAGGAGATCAAGGTTATCTGGAAGTCTCCGCTGATCCCCGGCGACCCGATCGTCTGGCGTAAAAACCTCTCCGAGAGCACCAAGGACAAGGTGTACGACTTCTTTATGACCTACGGCAAAACGCCGGAAGAGAAAGCGGTTCTGGAACGCCTGGGCTGGGCGCCGTTCCGCCCGTCAAGCGACCTGCAGCTGGTCCCGATTCGCCAGCTGGCGCTGTTTAAAGAGATGCAGGGCGTGAAGGACAACAAAGGGCTGAAGGACGAGGAGAAGACCAGCAAAGTGGCTGCGATTCAGGCCCAGCTGGAAGACCTCGACCGTCTGACCGCCGCGCTGGGTGCCATGACCAGCGTGAATAAAGCGGTGCAGTAGTGCCTTTCCACCCCTCACCCTAACCCTCTCCCCTTTGGGGAGAGGGTCGGGGTGAGGGGACATAAACCAAAGGAGCCAACATGCAAACCATCACACTCCCGCCGCCGAAGCGCAGCTGGTTCTCGCTCATCAGCTGGGCCATCCTGCTGGCGGTGCTGGTTATCTCCTGGAAGGGCGCGGAAATGGATCCGCTGCTGCTCTTCAAAGATTCCGGCAACATGGCGACCTTCGCCGCCGACTTCTTCCCGCCGGACTTCAGCCAGTGGCAGGACTACCTCAGCGAAATGGCGGTCACCCTGCAAATTGCCGTCTGGGGCACCGCCCTTGCCGTCATTCTCTCCATTCCCTTTGGCCTGATGAGCGCGGAAAACATCGTGCCGTGGTGGGTATATCAGCCGATGCGCCGCCTGATGGACGCCTGCCGCGCCATCAACGAAATGGTCTTTGCGATGCTGTTCGTGGTCGCCGTGGGTCTGGGTCCGTTCGCGGGCGTGATGGCGCTGTTCATCCACACCACCGGCGTGCTCTCCAAGCTGCTCTCCGAAGCGGTCGAAGCCATCGAGCCCGGCCCGGTTGAGGGCATTCGCGCAACGGGCGCCAACAAAATCGAAGAGATCCTTTACGGCGTCCTGCCGCAGGTGATGCCGCTGCTGATCTCCTACTCCCTGTACCGCTTTGAGTCCAACGTTCGCTCCGCCACGGTGGTCGGCATGGTCGGTGCAGGCGGAATCGGCGTCACCCTGTGGGAAGCGATTCGCGGTTTCCAGTTCCAGCAAACCTGCGCCCTGATGGTGCTCATCATCGTCACCGTCAGCCTGCTGGATTTCCTCTCTCAACGTTTGCGTAAGCACTTCATCTGAGAAGCGAGGCTTTGTTTTCTATGCACTTATCCAGACATCCGACCAGTTACCCCACCCGCTGGCAAGAAATTGCCGCCAGGCTCGAAGTGGAGCTGCGCACCCACTACCGCTGCGGGGACTATCTGCCCGCCGAGCAGCAGCTAGCGGATCGCTATGAAGTGAATCGCCACACCCTGCGCCGGGCCATTGACCAGCTGGTCGAGCGCGGCTGGGTCCAGCGTCGTCAGGGCGTGGGCGTGCTGGTGCTGATGCGCCCGTTCGACTATCCGCTCAACGCCCAGGCGCGCTTTAGCCAAAACCTGCTGGATCAGGGCAGCCACCCGACCAGCGAAAAGCTGCTGTCGGTGCTGCGCCCGGCCTCCAGCCACGTGGCGGACGCGCTGGGCATTCAGGAGGGCGACAACGTCGTTCACCTGCGCACCCTGCGTCGCGTTAACGGCGTGGCGGTGTGCCAGATCGACCACTACTTTGCGGACCTCGCCCTCTGGCCAGTGCTGCAAAACTTTTCCAGCGGTTCCCTGCACGACTTTCTGCAGGATGCAACGGGCATTGCGCTCAAGCGCACCCAGACGCGCATCAGCGCCCGTCGCGCGCAGGCGAAAGAGAGCAAGGTGCTCGAAATTCCCAACATGGCCCCGCTCCTCTGCGTGCGCACCCTCAACCACCGTGACGGTGAAGTCAACGCGACGGAATACTCCGTCAGCCTGACCCGCGCCGACATGATCGAATTCACCATGGAGCACTGAATGCATTTCGACACCGCCACCCGACAGCGCTGGATGCGCGTGCTGGCCCACAGCCAGCCTGCCGCGCTGACAGCCCGCATGAACGCACTCAGCCTGGCGCCAGACTATGACACCCTCCGCGCCCCGGAGATCGGCCTCGTTCAAATCCAGGCGCGCATGGGCGGCACCGGCGAGCGCTTTTTCGCCGGCGACGCCACCCTCACCCGCGCGGCGATCCGCCTGAACAGCGGCACGCTGGGCTACGGCTACGTGCTGGGGCGCGATAAAGCACACGCCGAGCGCTGCGCGGTGATCGACGCGCTTTTACAGGAACCACCCTATTTCCAGACGTTAATGGAAACCCTTATTGCCCCGCTGGAAGCCGACCGCGCCGCGCGCCTTGCCGCACGTCAGGCCGAAGTGAATACCAGCCGGGTCGACTTCTTTACGCTCGTTCGCGGAGACAACGCATGACGCTTCAACCTGCTTTTACCCTGGCCGTCCAGGATGCCCAACACAGTTTTCGTCGCCTGCTGAAGGCCATGAGCGAGCCGGGCGTGATCGTCTCGCTGCACCAGCTCTCCCTGGGCTGGCTGCCGCTGAACCTGGCGACCACCAGCGTGCTGCTGACGCTTGCCGACAACGACACCCCGGTGTGGCTTTCGGGCGCGCTTTCGAACGATATCGCCAGCCAGAACCTGCGTTTTCACACCGGCGCCCCGCTGGTTGAGCAGCCCCGGCAGGCAATCTTTGCCGTAGCCGACGAGCAAATCAGCCATGAACAGCTTAACGCCCTGAGCGAAGGCAGCGCCGTCGCCCCGGAGACCAGCGCCACGCTGATTTTGCAGGTCTCCAGCCTGAGCGGCGGCCGCATGCTGCGCCTCACGGGCGCAGGCATCGCCGACGAGCGCATGGTCGCGCCGCAGCTGCCGGAGTGCATCATTCACGAGCTGACCGAGCGCCCGCACCCGTTCCCTCTGGGCATTGACCTGCTCCTCACCTGCGGCGAGCGCCTGCTGGCCATCCCGAGGACTACCCACGTGGAGGTGTGCTGATGTACGTTGCCGTCAAAGGGGGCGAGAAGGCCATCGCCGCCGCCCATGCGCTGCAGGCGCACAGACGACGGGGCGATGAGCAGCTTCCCGAGCTGAGCGTTGCCCAGATTGAACAGCAGCTCAACCTCGCCGTCGGCCGGGTGATGACCGAGGGCGGCGTCGCCGACCGCGAGCTGGCGGCGCTGGCGCTCAAGCAGGCCAGCGGCGATAACGTCGAAGCGATCTTCCTGCTGCGCGCCTACCGCACCACGCTTGCCAAACTGGCGGTGAGCGAGCCGGTAAACACCGCCGACATGCGCCTGGAGCGCCGTATCTCCGCCGTTTACAAAGACGTTCCCGGCGGCCAGCTGCTCGGCCCCACCTACGACTACACCCACCGCCTGCTGGATTTCACCCTGCTGGCGAACGGCGAAGCGCCGCAGCTCAGCACTTCCGACGCTGAACAGGAACCGTCTCCGCACGTCTTCAGCCTGCTGGCAAAACAGGGTCTGGCGAAGGCGGAAGAGGACGCCGGCGCGCAGCCGGACGACATCACCCGCACGCCGCCGGTTTACCCGTGCTCGCGCTCCTCCCGCCTGCAGCAGCTGATGCGCGGCGACGAAGGCTATCTGCTGGCGCTGGCCTACTCCACCCAGCGCGGCTACGGGCGCAACCATCCGTTTGCCGCCGAAATTCGCAGCGGCTATATCGACGTGGAAATCGTGCCGGAAGAGCTGGGTTTTGCGGTGAACGTCGGCGAACTGCTGATGACCGAGTGTGAAATGGTCAACGGTTTTGTCGCCCCCGAAAATGAAGATCCGCACTTTACCCGCGGCTACGGGCTGGTGTTCGGCCTCGGCGAGCGCAAAGCCATGGCCATGGCGCTGGTTGACCGCGCGCTGCAGGCGCCGGACTACGGCGAACACGTTGCGGGCCCGGCGCAGGACGAAGAGTTCGTGCTGGCCCACGCGGACAACGTTGAGGCCGCGGGCTTTGTCTCGCACCTCAAGCTGCCGCACTACGTCGATTTCCAGGCCGAACTGGAACTGCTGAAACGCCTGCAACGGGAGCGCGCCAATGGCTAACTTAAGCGGCTACAACTTTGCCTATCTGGATGAGCAAACCAAACGCATGATCCGCCGCGCCATCCTTAAAGCGGTGGCCATTCCGGGCTATCAGGTGCCGTTCGGCGGCCGCGAAATGCCAATGCCCTACGGCTGGGGCACTGGCGGTATTCAGATTACCGCCAGCGTGATCGGGGAAGCGGACGTGCTGAAGGTCATCGACCAGGGCGCAGACGACACCACCAACGCCGTGTCGATCCGCAGCTTCTTCCAGCGGGTAACGGGCGTCGCGACCACCGAAAAAACCGAAGACGCGACGCTGATCCAGACCCGTCACCGCATCCCCGAAACGCCGCTGACGGAAGATCAGATTTTGATTTTTCAGGTGCCGATCCCGGAGCCGCTGCGCTTTATCGAGCCGCGCGAAACCGAAACCCGCACCATGCACGCCCTGGAAGAGTACGGCGTCATGCAGGTGAAGCTGTACGAGGACATCGCCCGCTTCGGCCATATCGCCACCACCTACGCCTACCCGGTGAAGGTCAACGGGCGCTACGTCATGGACCCGTCGCCGATCCCGAAATTCGATAACCCGAAAATGGACATGATGCCCGCCCTGCAGCTGTTCGGTGCCGGGCGCGAAAAGCGCATCTACGCCGTACCGCCTTACACCCGCGTGGAGAGTCTCGACTTCGACGACCACCCGTTCACGGTGCAGGAGTGGGACGAGCCGTGCGCCATCTGCGGTTCAAAACACAGCTATCTGGACGAAGTGGTGCTGGACGACACGGGCAAACGGATGTTTGTCTGCTCCGACACCGATTACTGCCGCCAACAGAGCGAGGCGAACGGCCAATGAAACCGCTGCTTTCGGTTAACAACCTGACCCACCTTTACGCGCCGGGCAAAGGCTTCAGCGACGTGTCGTTCGAGCTGTGGCCGGGCGAAGTGCTGGGGATCGTCGGCGAGTCCGGCTCTGGCAAAACCACCCTGCTGAAGTCCATCTCCGCGCGCCTCGCGCCGCAGCACGGTGAGATCCTGTATCAGGGACGCTCCCTCTACGGCATAAGCGAGGCCGAGCGCCGCCGCCTGCTGCGCACCGAGTGGGGCGTGGTGCACCAGCATCCGATGGACGGCCTACGTCGTCAGGTCTCTGCGGGCGGCAATATCGGCGAACGGCTGATGGCCACCGGCGCGCGCCACTACGGCAACATCCGCGCCACCGCGCAGCACTGGCTGGAGGAAGTTGAAATCCCCGCCTCGCGCATTGACGACCTGCCGACAACCTTCTCCGGCGGAATGCAGCAGCGTCTGCAGATTGCGCGCAATCTGGTGACGCATCCGAAGCTGGTGTTTATGGATGAACCCACCGGCGGGCTGGACGTCTCCGTGCAGGCGCGCCTGCTCGACCTGCTGCGCGGCCTGGTGGTGGAGCTGAACCTGGCGGTGGTGATTGTCACCCACGATCTGGGCGTTGCGCGCCTGCTGGCGGACCGTCTGCTGGTGATGAAGCAGGGCCAGGTGGTGGAAAGTGGGTTAACCGATCGGGTGCTCGACGATCCCCACCATCCGTACACCCAGCTGCTGGTGTCGTCAGTTTTACAGAATTGATGGCGCAGCCAACGAACACCGTACCCTGTAGGCCGGGTAAGGCGCAGCCGCCACCCGGCAAGAAAACGCCACGAGGCCAACATGATCCACGTACAAAACGTCAGTAAAACCTTCGTGCTCCACCAGCAAAACGGCGTGCGCCTGCCGGTCCTGCAAAATGCCTCGCTGGAGGTCGGCAAGGGCGAATGCGTCGTGCTGCACGGCCATTCCGGCAGCGGAAAATCGACCCTGCTGCGCTCCCTGTACGCCAACTATCTGCCGGACGAAGGCCATATTCATATTCGCCACAACGACGAGTGGGTCGATCTGGTGCAGGCTCCCGCCCGTAAGGTGCTCGAGGTGCGCCGCTCGACGATCGGCTGGGTTAGCCAGTTTCTGCGGGTGATCCCACGGATCTCCGCCCTGGACGTGGTGATGCAGCCCCTGCTCGATCTCGGCGTGCCGCGCGAAGCCTGCGCCGCCAAAGCCGCCAGCCTGCTGACGCGCCTCAACGTACCCGAGCGCCTGTGGCACCTTGCCCCGTCGACCTTTTCCGGCGGCGAGCAGCAGCGCGTCAACATCGCGCGCGGGTTTATCGTTGACTACCCGATTCTGCTGCTGGATGAACCCACCGCCTCGCTCGACGGTAAAAACAGCGCGGCCGTGGTGGAGCTGATCGAGCAGGCCAAAGCGCGCGGTGCGGCGATCGTCGGGATCTTCCACGACGATGCCGTTCGCACCCGCATAGCGGACAGGCTGCACCCAATGGGGACAAACGTATGATTATCAATAACGTCAGGCTGGTGCTGGAAAACGAGGTCGTGGGCGGGTCGATTGAGATCCAGGACGGCGTTATTCGCGCGTTTGCCGAAACCCAGAGCCGCTCACCCGAAGCGATGGACGGCGACGGCGGCTGGCTGCTGCCGGGGCTGATCGAACTGCATACCGATAATCTGGACAAGTTCTTCACGCCACGGCCGAAGGTGGACTGGCCCGCGCATTCAGCGATGAGCAGCCACGACGCGCTGATGGTCGCCAGCGGCATTACCACCGTGCTGGACGCGGTGGCGATTGGCGACGTGCGCGACGGCGGCGATCGCCTGGAGAATCTGGAAAAAATGATCAACGCCGTGGAGGAGACGCAAAAACGCGGCCTCAACCGCGCCGAGCACCGTCTGCACCTGCGCTGCGAGCTGCCGCACCACACCACCCTGCCGCTGTTTGAAAAGCTGGTCGGGCGCGAGCCGGTCTCGCTGGTCTCACTGATGGACCACTCGCCGGGGCAGCGCCAGTTCGCCAATATTGCAAAGTACCGCGAATACTATCAGGGCAAATATTCTCTCAGCGATGCGGAGATGGCGCGCTACGAAGAAGAGCAGCTGGCGCTGGCGGCCCGGTGGTCGCAGCCCAATCGTCTTAAGATTGCCGCGATGTGCCGGGACCGCAATATCGCGCTGGCCAGCCATGACGACGCCACGCACGATCACGTGCGTGAATCCCACCAGCTCGGCATCGCGATCGCCGAATTTCCCACCACGTTCGAAGCGGCCGAGGCCTCCCGCAAACACGGCATGAGCGTGCTGATGGGCGCGCCGAACATCGTGCGCGGCGGATCGCACTCCGGCAACGTCGCGGCAAGCAGGCTTGCTTCCCTCGGCCTGCTGGATATCCTCTCGTCCGACTACTACCCCGCCAGCCTGCTGGATGCGGCGTTCCGGGTAGCCGACGACGTGGACAACCACTTTACGCTGCCGCAGGCGATTCGCCTGGTGACGAAAAACCCGGCCTCGGCGCTTAATCTTCACGATCGCGGGGAAATCGCCGAGGGGAAACGCGCGGATCTGGTGCTGGCCCACCGCAAGGGCGAGCACATCCATATCGACCACGTCTGGCGTCAGGGAAAAAGGGTGTTCTGATGGGAAGACTCGTCTGGTTAATGGGCCCCTCCGGCTCCGGTAAGGACAGCCTGCTGTCCGCCTTACGGCAGCGGGAACACCCCCAGCTGCTGGTGGCGCACCGCTATATTACCCGCGCGGCCAATGCAGGGAGTGAAAATCATATCGCCCTGAGCGAGCAGGAGTTTTTCATCCGCGCCGGGCAAAACCTGCTGGCGCTGAGCTGGCACGCCAACGGCTACTACTACGGGATTGGCATTGAGACAGACCTATGGCTGCATGCGGGGTTCGACGTGCTGGTCAACGGCTCGCGGGCGCATCTTCCGCAGGCGCGCGCCCGCTACGGGTCGGCCCTGCTGCCCGTCTGCTTGCAGGTTTCGCCGGACGTTCTGCGCAGCCGGTTGCAGAGCCGGGGGCGTGAATCCGCCCGCGAGATCGACCAGCGGCTTGCGCGCGCCGCCCGCTATGCTCCGTCCGACTGTCACATCCTTAATAACGACGGAAGTTTGCTACAGTCAGTCGAGACATTTTTATCGCTTATCCGTCAGAAGGAGAACCAGCATGCCTGACTGTACGCTTCGCCCCGCCACCGCGGACGATGCGCAAATCGTTTACGCGTTAATCTGCGAATTAAAGCAGGCCGAGTTCGATCGCCAGGCGTTTCACGCGGGCTATCTTGCCAATTTGCAGGATCGCAACATGCGCTACCAGCTTGCCGAGCTGGACGGGGAAGTCATCGGCACGATCGGCCTGCACTTGCAGTTTCACCTCCATCACGCGCGCTGGATCGGCGAGATCCAGGAGCTGGTGGTGATGCCGCAGGCGCGCGGGTTAAAGGTGGGGAGCCAGCTGCTGGCCTGGGCAGAGGACGTCGCGCGACAGGCCGGTGCGGAGCTGACCGAACTGTCCACCAGCGTAAAGCGCGTGGATGCGCACCGCTTTTACGTTCGCGAAGGCTATACGCAGAGCCATTTTCGATTCACCAAGCCGCTGTAGAGGTGCGTTATGAGTCTGACAATCACGTTGACGGGAACGGGTGGCGCCCAGCTGGTGCCGGTCTTTGGCTGCGACTGCGCGGCGTGCCGCCGGGCGCGCCTGCAGGACAGCTATCGCCGTCGCCCCTGTAGCGCGGTGGTCAAATTCAACAATGCGGTGACGCTGCTGGACGCGGGCATTCCGCACCTGATGGACGACTGGTCCGCAGGCAGCTTCCAGCAGTTTTTGCTCACCCATTACCATATGGATCACGTCCAGGGGCTGTTCCCCCTGCGCTGGGGCGTTGGCGCGACGATCCCGGTTTACGGCCCGCCGGACGAAGCGGGCTGTGACGACCTGTTTAAACATCCGGGAATTCTGGATTTCAGCCACACCGTCGAGCCGTTCGTGATGTTTGAGCTACAGGGACTGCGGGTCACGCCGCTGCCCCTCAACCATTCGGAACTGACGTTTGGGTATCTGCTGGAATCCGCCCACAGCCGCGTGGCGTGGCTTTCCGACACGGCGGGATTACCGGAAAAAACGGTGAAGTTTCTGCTCAACAATCAGCCGCAGGCGATAATCATCGACTGCAGCCATGAACCGCGTGACGAGCCGCCGCGCAACCATAGTGATTTGAACACCGTGGTTGCGCTGAACGAGGTGATTGGCTGCCCGCAGGTGATCCTGACGCACATCAGCCATCAGTTTGACGTGTGGATGATGAACAACCCGCTCCCGGACGGCATTGAAGCGGGATATGACGGGATGGTGTTGGTGTTCGACTAGGTTTTCTCCCTCTCCCTGTGGGAGAGGGCTGGGGTGAGGGCAACAGGCCGCACTTATCCGCGATCGTAATCGTCTTCTAACCGACGCTCATCTTCTTCTAACCGACGCCTGTCGTCGTCCAGCTGACGCTGGCGCTCGTCTAAACGGCGGCGTCTGTCTTCAAGCTGCCGGCGGCGATCGTCGTACTGGCGACTGTCGATCTGACGGCTGCGGTCGTAACGATCGTCGTCATCGTCATTGCTGCGGCTGCTGCTGGGGTTGTAGGCATCGTTGATCGCCTGCTGAATGTTGCCAATAGCATCATCAATCACGTCGGCGTGGGCCAGCTGGCTGGTGAGTGACAGCAGACCCAATATCAGAGCGGAAAAGTAACGTTTCATAAGGCCAGACTCACAGGTGGACTGGCGTTAAGGTAATCAACGGCACTGTGCCGGAGTAGCGGAGGAATCTCAAATTCAGTTATCAGCAGCGCCCATCACGCTTCAGGCATTTCCATTGAGCGGATTACAAAAAAGTCCTGCGAAATGCCCGTTCCTTTCTCAACAGTTTGTAGGTCATGAACGAACCACGCGTACATTTCTGGCGGCGCGGCGTCGATGGGAAACGGCTGTGGTTTACCCTGGTATGCCGCGCTAGCGTAGTTCAGGAACCGCTTCGCACGCCACAGCGCGTGGTCATAGACATGCGGTGCGATTTCCCTGCGCCTGTCAGCGGGGTCGTGCTCCATGCTGTTTCGCAGCTTGATGGCGGCATCCTTCACGTCGTCAAGCCATCCCCAATGCTGTCGCAGCACGCTGAGCTCACTGGCGTACTGTCCGGCGACGTTTTTCGCCTCTTGGGTAGTGCCCGCAAAACCCGCCGATGCGCCCGCAGAGGCCAGAACGTCGCCGCGCAGCTTTTCGTACCTCATGCACTCTGTGCTGTACTGGTAGTACTGACGTCCCAGCCAGTCGATGTAGCTGTCGAGGTGGCGGTTTTGATTCGAGGTGCTTAGAGAGGAAAGGGGCAGTGCGTTCTGGTACGCCTTTGTCCATTGCAGGACGGACTGATTTTTGACGTTGTCCTGGACGATGAAATAAGCAGCTACATCCGTATCTGTTTTATCAAGCATCTGAAAATCAGGGAAAGGCACGCCCGCCATGGTCGCCTCACGGTACATTCTGTGCAGCGCCACCCGGCAGAGCTCCGCACTCGGTTTCTGTTCGTCCGGTTTCAGCCCCCCGCCAATATCCTCCGCGCACCCGGGATAGAGTTCTTCCTTATGCGCTGGATTACTGCCGGTGCGGTACAAGCAGCGCCAGACGCGGGTTTCATGGGCGGCAACCAGATGCAGGCTTTTCTTTACCGCTTCTGGCAGTGAGGTATCCTGGTCGATAGATTTATCCCCCATTAACACGCCGATCCCTTTTACCGGACCGCCGAACGCAGAGATAAAGTAATCCACGCCGTTGTTGTTGCTGGCAGATGTACGCCGCGAGCAGTCAAACAGCCCGGTAAAGACAATATCGACGGGTATGCCCTGGTAAGTGTATTTATCGCCCTCTTTCTTACAGATATCTTTCAGCAAACTATCCAGGAATTTACGTGCCAGGGTAGCGCCGAGATCAAAACCGAAAAGTGAAATGGAGATTAGCTTGATGGGAACCGGGCTTTTTTTAATGGCTTCTTTGTAGCCTTCTTCAAACGTTATCTTTGTGGAGGTGATACGGGTATCGACGCCCGTTACCAGCATATCGGCAACCGTAGGATTATCACGCAGCCAGGGCGTTGATTCGATACTGACTTTTTTAACAGCATTTTTAGCCGTATCAAAGGCCAGATTTTTCCATTCAGTCGGGTTGAGAAGTTTCTTTCCCTGGTTTTTTAAAACCTCGTACCAGTTGCCGCCTTTTATAAAATCCATACCCGCTTCTTTGGCCATTTCACCAGGCTGGCTTGTTATATCATCCGTTATGCTGTCCAGACCGCTGTCCATAATGGTATGAAGTTTTTCAACGACAGTTTCATTAAAAGGAGTACCTAGGCCAGAAATGTAAAAAGCATTGTAAGTAACGTTTGGTATGTTTTCTCTCTCATCAGGAAATGCTCTGAATAATCTGGCAATATTGCTGAGGCGATGTTCTGGTGTATCCTTTTCTATATTGCGATGAATCCCATCAAAAAAGAAGCCCGCATGCCATACCCGCGAGCAGTTATCTAAGCCAGCATCTTCTGCCTGCTGGGCCCGATTTGCTGCGGCGATAAGGCTTTCAATATCCATATATTATTTTCCCTTTTTTCACTCTGAGGTGTGAACTTTAATATCTTGAGAGTCAGGGTGATTAAAGCCTGTACTCCACCATAACCGGACATTTTCTTCAGGCAGGAAATAAACATGAAGATAGTTTTCGCCCCACTCACGCTGCGGCATGGATAACATTTTTTTGTGGACTTCTGTTCTCACCCCCGCTTTGTATTGCGCAAGTGTGTAATCAACTGTCCAGATAATTTCTGCCTGATTCCCGCTGATGTTTCCACAACAGGTTGATTTCCCACCGCCATAAGCAAATGCATTTGCACCTGCCACGCCGTTTACGCTAAAACCTCTTATAGGCCTGTCAATTTCACTGTGAATAATCAGCGTGACCGGTCCTGACGGCGGCCCCCAGACCGCAGCCCACACCGACCAGCCAAGGTATATCACCACCGGCAACAACAACGCTCCCCAGAGCCATTTTCCCCAGCGGGCATAACCCCGGTTCACCGCACCGTCTACTTTATCGAACGTTTTAAAAAATCCCATTTTAATCCCTTAAAATCAGTGCATATTCTGCCGACGTTTTTGCTCCACCTGGGCGGCAATATCATCAGCTGAAGGGCTGTTAAAACCTGTGCTCCACCATAAATAGACTTTGTCACCCGGCAGGAAATAGGTATGGAGATAGTTTTCGCCCCACTCACGTTTTGGCAAAAGAGTTGTTAACTTGCGAGTCTCTTTACGAATCCCTGCATTGTATTGGGCTCTTGTGGTACTGAGCGTCCAGATAACTTCCGCTTTGTATCCGCTAATACTGCCGCAGCAGGTAGCGGCACCGGGTCCTGTGCCATAAGGATTATTTTTATCACGCGCGAACGCATTCCCCCCTGCCATGCCATTCACGCTAAACTCTAAAACGGGCCTGTCGAGTTCGCTGTGAATAATCAGCGTCACTGGCCCTGACGGCGGCCCCCAGACCGCAGCCCACACCGACCAGCCAAGGTATATCACCACCGGCAACAACAACGCTCCCCAGAGCCATTTTCCCCAGCGGGCATAACCCCGGTTCACCGCACCGTCTACTTTATCGAACGTTTTAAAAAATCCCATTTTAATCCCTTAAAATCAGTGCATATTCTGCCGACGTTTTTGCTCCACCTGGGCGGCAATATCATCAGCTGAAGGGCTGTTAAAACCTGTGCTCCACCATAAGTAGACTCTGTCTCCCGGCAGGAATAGGTATGGAGGTAATTTTCGCCCCACTCCCGCTGCGGCATGGGTAATATTTTTTTGTGGACTTCTGTTCGCATCCCCGCTTTGTATTGCGCAAGTGTGTAATCAACTGTCCAGATAATTTCTGCTGTATCCCCGCTGATGCTTCCGCAGCAGGTAGCTGCACCAGGACCAGTCCCGTACGGATTACTTTTATCACGCGCGAACGCATTCCCCCCTGCCATGCCATTCACGCTAAACTCTCGAATAGGCCTGTCAATTTCACTGTGAATAATCAGCGTGACCGGTCCTGACGGTGGCCCCCAGATAGCAGCCCACACCGACCAGCCAAGGTAAATCACCACCGGCAACAACAACACACCCCAGAGCCATTTCCCCCAGCGGGCATAACCACGGTTAATTCCATTATCAATTTTCTTATAAGATTTGAAAAATCCCATAATGTATTTTCATCCCTGATGTTGAACGTCATTTTTTTAAACCTGCTCCAGCGAGACTTTCCCCAGAGCCACATTTTCTAATGCAGATTGCATCGTCCCTGACGCCAGTGTTATTTTACCGCCATCAAGATAAAAAAGGGCATACAGCTTTTGCTCTGTGCCTGCTTTCATTTTCCCTTCGCAGGCTTTTTTCAGCGCTTTTTTGACCATATTCCTTTGTACGCAAGGGGAAAAATGCTGGCTGGACGGCAACTTTTTCCAAGCTGTTAATAAACTGGTGACAACCGGTTCATCCGCGAGATATTGCCATTCTTCTTTATTCAGCCGTATGGCGCTGTCTCTCTCATTTATTACCAGTGAAGGTGGTATATCTACAGGATGCCATCCATTTTCTTCAGGTGCCCACCACTGTGAAACCCCTCTAAATAACACACTGTGCCATTCACGGTCGTTACGACTCGCCAGCAAACTCATCACATCCCGCGTATAAAAACGCACTAAAGCCGCGGCCCCATTGGGCGAAATAATTGTACATGCAGCAGAAAGCTGAACGGCTAAAGCGCCTCCTGAGCGTGAAGAGGCGATAACAGCGGTTAAACCCGGGGTGGAATCAATATAACGATGTTGCGTCTCCTTATTTTTTAATGCGAACAACCAAGGGCCATAGTTTCTGAATTCAGCAAGGTGCGGATAGAGATAAAGCGAATACAAAGCCGACGCATGTTCGTTATAAAAAGCCTGAAAAGCGTCCTGTGTTCGCGCACCGCCTTCCAGCAACATAAAGATATGAGTGTGAGTTGATTCAGGTAGCACCTGCATCATTTTTGTAACATCCATTGTCTACGCTCCCTGAACGATAGCGTCGTTGGCTTTGATGGCATTGAGGAGGCACTCACATTCAGTGGCGAATACTGGCCCGGGAGAAGCGGAATGGATAACTGCATGGTGGCCGCACCCGCCGCCATCGTCCGCTTCACCCGGCGCAGATACGCCGCCATCGTGCCGTACTCAATTTTCCCCGCCTCCAGCCGCAGGTAGCTCCCGCCACCAATCAGCGTGATGCGTTTTTTACCGGCAAAGGATATGTCACTCGCCGAGCTCAGCGTCAGCTTTCTCTCTGCAAACAACCGCATATTTGCATTCTTCGCCTGCACCTCCACAGGACCTTCGCTGGCCTTCAGCCTCAGCCACAGATACCCAAAGCCCTGCTCTGTTCCTTCGCGGTCAAACTCCGGCTTCACCCGGTAGCGCCCCTGCTCATCCAGATGCGCGTGAATGACATTCTTCTCCCGGCTCTCAACGCGGGCAGGCAGGGTGCCGTAGATTTCAGGGCACGAGATTTCAGCCGGACGGAAGCATACTTCATCAGCACGTCTTCCGGGACGATGTTGCCCTGCGGCGTGGTGAACTCAATATCCCACTTAAACGGCTCGCTCAGTGCTTCCCTGCCGCTAAAGCGCAGAACGTCCGGCTTTACCTGGCTGTCGTTGATATCCAGAAAATAGCGGGTCTGTCCGTCGAAAAGCGCCAGCCAGTTATCCATAACAAAGACCTGATTTAAATTAAGGTTAATCAGGATGTTTGCATGGAGAGAGTGTGCTGTAAATGGCTGAAATAGAGGTTAAATTCTGAAAATCACTAAGAAATCTCAAATTACCGTCACCTTGCGCAGCGCCTGCGCCAGCTGCGCGCGGGTAAACGGCTTGCGCAGTAGCTGAACGTCCGGCAGCTGAGGATTATGCGCGGGCCGTAAATCCTGGCCGCTGATGAGCAGCACCGGAAGCTGCGGATAATGGCTGCGCACGTGGTTAATCACCTCGGCCCCGCCCAGGCTTCCCGGCAACATCAGGTCGCTGATAAACATGCCAATATCCGGCGACGCCGCCAGCATGCTCAGCGCCTGCTCGCCGTTGTCCGCTTCCAGCGTCAGGTAGCCAAGCTGGTGCAGCTGTTCGCACAGGGTCTGACGAACGTCCGCCTCATCTTCCAGCACCAGCACCAGGCGCTCGCTATCGACGGAGGCGGTTGCTGACAGCGCTTCATCCTCTGCCGCGGCGGGCAGCACGGAGCGCGGCAGATGAAGCCGGACGGTGGTGCCCTGCCCCGGCGCGCTTTCAATCTCTACGCGACCACCGGACTGGCGCACAAAGCCGTAGACCATCGACAGCCCTAACCCGCTCCCGCTCCCGGTCTGCTTGGTGGTGAAGAACGGTTCAAAGACCCGGGATTTAATCTCCTGCGACATGCCGCTGCCGCGGTCAATGACCTCCAGCGCCACCATATCCTGCCTGCGCCCGTCGCTGCGGGTGACGCGCTGATTCCAGGTGCGAATTTTAATCACCCCGCTTTGCCCTTCCATCGCATCACGCGCGTTCATCACCAGGTTGATGATGGCGTTTTCCAGCTGGCCGACGTCTATCCAGGCGGGCCAGGCAGGGGTTTGCGCTTCAATCTCCAGGGTCAGGGTGGCGGGCAGGGAGTGGCGCAGCAGTTCCCGGAGGTTCTCCAGCAGCGGCAGCATCTCTACCGCATGCGGCGTCAGGGATTGCTTGCGGGAAAACGCCAGCAGGCGCTGGGTCAGTAAGGCACCACGCTCGGCCGCCTTCAGCGCCCTGCCGATGCGCGGCGCGTCTTTTGATTCAGGATCGGTGAGCTCAAGACTGCCGATGATCACCGCCAGCAGGTTGTTAAAATCATGCGCCAGGCCGCCGGTTAGCTGTCCAACCGCCTTCATTTTCTGGCTGTGCAGCAGCGCCTCTTCCAGCCCCTGACGCTCAACACGGTCGATCTCCATCTGCGTGGTTTTCTCTTTCAGCAGCCGCGTGGTGTGCTCAAGCGAGGCGGTATTGCGGGCAAAAACGTTAAACGCGCGCGCCAGCTCTCCCAGCTCATCGCGCCGCTGCAGGGCGGGAACGGAAACATCCTGCTCGCCGTGGGCAAGGCGCGACATGGCCCGGGAAATCGCCGTCAGGTTGGAGGCCAGATTGCGGTAGATATACCAGCAGGCGCACCCGGTGATGATCAGCGCCAGCACGGCGAAGACGCTGATAAACACGCTGATGGACTGCAGCTCGTGGTGGCTCTGCGCTGTACGCAGCCGTGAAGCCTGCGCCACCTGCTCGACGTACTGATTAATGTCGCTGTTGAGGATCGCCACCAGCGCCTTGATGTGGAACATATACCAGCTTATTGCCAGATCGCTCTCTTCCAGCTGCTTCGACAGCGGGGCGAGCTTGCCTAGCTCGGCATTAAAATCAGGCAGTACCCCCTTCACGACCGGCAGTTCGGCATTTTGGGGCAGCATTGCGGCCACCGCGTCCAGCTGCTGAACGGTCGCGCGCGGCGAAGGGGTATCGATAGCGGCGGCGATCAGCCGGTCCATCTCCATTAGCTGCCGCGCATCCGGCACGTTGCTGCCATAGCGGCGGTTGAGATCCTGCAGATGGCGCAGGTAGCTCTGGCTTTGGTACAGCGCGCTCAGCAGCGCGTTCCGCTCCAGATGGCGTCGCTGTCCGCGCTCCAGCATCTCCGTCACGCTCTGCTGGAGCTCATTGCTTCGTTGAATAATCCGCGCTACCAGGGCCGGTTCCTGCTGCGCCAGCGGGGCATCCGCAAGCTGTTCCAGCGAGCGGCGCAGGGCCATTTGCGTCTGCTTCAGGCGCTCGGCTTCACCTTTATACTCCAGCGCCCCGACGACCTGCGAAAGCCGCACCGCCGCCGTCGCCACGTTTGCCGTATCGCGCGCCAGGTTCATGCTGCCGGTCATGTCATCCAGCGTTTGCTGCTGCACCTGCTCCTGGATCTGGCTGGCGTGCCGAAAGCCGAGCACCGCTACGCCGCTCACCATCAGCGTGACCGCAACAACCAGCAGATTGAACATCAGCAGGCGGCCACGGGCGCTGGCGAAAAACGGGGGGCGTGATGGCATAGGTTTCGGCTCCTGTGCGGTTTGGTGTCCCCTCACCCTAACCCTCTCCCCAAAGGGGCGAGGGGATGATTTGCTCCCTCTCCCTTCCAGGGAGAGGGCCGGGGTGAGGGTAAAATGTGATCCACCTTAGCTATTCATCACTATGACAAATATGAACAGCTTCTGACATTTTGCATTTACGCACCTGTGATGAAGTGCAGAAATCGGCATTCACAGGAGATCCGCCATGAGCAGAACCCCCGTATTAGAGATGCGCGGCATTGCCAAAACGTTTGGCAGCTTCCACGCGCTCAAGGGTGTAGATTTGACGGTTTTTCCCGGTGAGATCCACGCGCTGATGGGCGAAAACGGCGCGGGAAAAAGCACGCTGATGAAAATCCTCGCGGGTGCCTATACCGCCACCAGCGGCGAGATCCTGATTGACGGCCAGCCGTTTCACATTAAGGGGCCGAAAGACGCCCTGGCCGCAGGCATCACCCTGATTTATCAGGAGATGCAGCTCGCGCCCAATCTGACCGTAGCCGAGAATATCTTCCTCGGCAGCGAGCTGTCGCGCGGCGGGATGGTAAAGCGCAAAGAGATGGCTACTCAGGCGCAGGCCGTAATTGACCGCCTCGGCGCGCAGTTCAGCGCCACCGACCTGGTGATGAAGCTGACCATCGCCGAGCAGCAGCAGGTGGAAATCGCCCGCGCGCTGCACCGCAACAGCCGCATTCTGGTGATGGATGAACCCACCGCCGCCCTCTCCTCACGGGAAACGCACCGCCTGTTTGAACTGATTTTGCGCCTGCGCGATGAAGGGATGGCGATTATTTACATCAGCCACCGCATGGCGGAAGTGTATGAACTCTCTGACCGCGTCAGCGTTCTGCGCGACGGGCAGTACGTCGGCAGCCTGACGCGCGACAGGCTCAACGCCTCCGAGCTGGTGAAAATGATGGTGGGCCGCCCGTTGAGCGACCTGTTCAACAAGGAGCGTGATATCCCCCTCGGCAGCCCGCGCCTCAACGTGCACCACCTCACCGACGGTAAAAAAGTGCAGCCGTGCAGCCTGCAGGTGCGTTCCGGCGAAATTGTCGGCCTGGCGGGCCTGGTCGGGGCCGGACGCTCCGAGCTGGCGCAGCTCATCTTCGGCGTGCGTAAAGCCACCGGCGGCATGATTGAGGTCGACGGCGAGCCGGTAGTGATCCACTCCCCGCGCGCGGCCATCGAAAACGGCATCGGTTTTCTCACCGAGAACCGCAAGGAGCAGGGGCTGTTTCTGGAGCTGGCGGCGCAGGAGAACATCACCATGGCGACGCTGGAGCGCGACGCTACCTTCGGCATGCTGAACCGCAAAAAAGCGCAGTCGATTTCCGATGACGCGATTGCCCTGCTCAACATCCGCGTACCGCATTCGCAGGTGCGCGCGGGCGGGCTGTCCGGCGGCAATCAGCAAAAGCTGCTGATCTCGCGCTGGGTGGCGATTGGCCCGCGCATTCTGATTCTCGACGAACCGACGCGCGGCGTGGACGTCGGGGCGAAAAGCGAGATTTACCGCATCATGAACCAGATGGCGCGTAAAGGGGTGGCGATTCTAATGATCTCCAGCGAGCTGCCGGAAGTGGTGGGCATGAGCGACCGGGTCTACGTGATGCGCGAAGGCAGCATCGCGGGTGAACTCCGCGGGCGCGACATCTCTCAGGAAAACATCATGACGCTGGCAACCGGCGTAAACGACTCTCATCATCAGGCGGTGTAACCATGACGCATTCAACCAGTCCGCAGCAGGTGGCGAAATCCGCCTCCGCAAAAAAAATGCTGATGAGCGATCTGATGCAAACGGTCGGCATTTTGCCGATTCTTATCCTGATTGTGGCGGTATTTGGCTTTATCGCCCCCAACTTCTTTACCGAGAGCAACCTGCTTAACATCACCCGTCAGGCGTCGATCAACATCGTGCTGGCGGCGGGGATGACCTTCATCATCTTAACCGGCGGGATTGACCTCTCCGTCGGCTCGATTCTGGGCACCACGGCAGTGGCGGCGATGGTGGTGTCGCTTATTCCGGAGTTCGCCATGCTCTCCATCCCGGCCGCGCTGATGCTCGGCATGGTGCTGGGCCTGTTTAACGGCGCGCTGGTGGCCTTTGCCGGGCTGCCGCCCTTTATCGTCACGCTCGGCACCTACACGGCGCTGCGCGGTGCGGCCTACCTGCTGGCCGACGGCACGACGGTCATTAACTCCAACATCAGCTTCGAGTGGATCGGCAATAACTATCTCGGCCCGATTCCCTGGCTGGTGGTTATCGCCCTCGCCGTAATCGCGGTGTGCTGGTTCATCCTGCGTCGCACCACGCTCGGCGTACACATCTATGCGGTGGGCGGCAACATGCAGGCGGCACGCTTAACGGGCATTAAGGTCTGGCTGGTGCTGCTATTTGTCTACGGCATGAGCGGGCTGCTCTCCGGCCTCGGCGGCGTCATGAGCGCCTCGCGCCTCTACAGCGCCAACGGCAACCTCGGCACGGGCTACGAGCTGGACGCGATTGCGGCGGTGATCCTCGGCGGCACCAGCTTCGTCGGCGGGATCGGCACGATCACCGGCACGCTGGTCGGCGCGCTTATCATCGCCACCCTCAACAACGGCATGACGCTAATGGGCGTCTCCTACTTCTGGCAGCTGGTGATCAAAGGGGCGGTGATCATCATAGCGGTGCTGATCGACAAATACCGTACCCGACACCATCAAAGTGCATAACAACAAAACCCTACAGCTTCGAGGAAAACACTATGCGTTTGAAACCGTTAGTAACCGCGCTCTGTGCTGGCGCACTGCTTGCCGCAACGTCGTTTGCGCAGGCAAAAGATCTGAAGGCCATCGGCGTGACGGTGGGCGACCTGGCTAACCCGTTCTTCGTGCAGATCACCAAAGGTGCCGAGCTGGAAGCGCGCAAGCTGGCGGGCGATAACGTCAAGGTGACGCTGGTCTCCAGCGGTTACGATCTGGGCCAGCAGGTGGCGCAGATCGACAACTTCATCGCCGCGAAAGTGGACATGATCATCCTCAACGCCGCGGACTCCAAAGGGATCGGCCCGGCGGTGAAGCGCGCGAAGGACGCCGGGATCGTGGTCGTTGCGGTTGACGTCGCGGCGGAAGGGGCTGACGCCACCATTACCTCCGATAACACCCAGGCGGGCGAAATGGCCTGTAAGTACATTACCGATCGCCTGAAAGGCAAAGGCAACGTGGTGATCATCAACGGACCGCCGGTCTCAGCGGTGCAAAACCGCGTGGAAGGTTGCCAGACGGAATTCAAAAAACACCCGGATATCAAGGTGCTCTCGGATAACCAGAACGCCAAGGGCAGCCGTGAAGGCGGTCTGGAAGTGATGACCTCCCTGCTGGCGGCCAATCCGAAGATCGACGGCGTGTTTGCGATTAACGATCCGACCGCGATCGGCGCCGATCTGGCGGCGAAACAGGCGCAGCGCAACGAGTTCTTTATCGTCGGCGTGGATGGCAGCCCGGACGGTGAGGAAGCGCTGAAGCGCGAAAACTCGCTGTTTGTCGCGACCCCGGCGCAGGATCCGCAGGTGATGGCGGCGAAGGCGGTGGAGATCGGCTATGACATTCTCCAGGGCAAACCGGCGCCGAAAGAACCGGTGCTGATCCCGGTGACGATGATCGATAAAAAGAACGTCGGCACGTATAAGGGGTGGACGGTTAAGTAACCCCCTCACCCTGCCCTCTCCCCAAAGGGGAGAGGGTTAGGGTGAGGGGTACGTTTTGCACCTAATCGAAGGAGTCCCCATGAAACGCTCCGACATTAACGAGATCCTCGGCCACACGCGGCAGTTTTTTTCCATGCACGACGTGCATCTCCCGCCCTTTGCCAGCTTTCCGCCAACGAAATGGCAGCAGCTTGACCAGGCCGCATGGCAGGAAGTGTTCGACCTCAAGCTCGGCTGGGACGTGACCGCGTTCGGCGGCAATCATTTTGCCGCCGAGGGGCTGACGCTGTTTACCCTGCGCAACGGCTCGCCCAACGGCGTGCCGTATGAAAAAGGCTATGCCGAAAAAATCATGCACGTGCGCGACGGCCAGGTCACGCCGATGCATTTTCACTGGCGCAAGCGGGAAGACATCATCAACCGGGGCGGCGGGAACCTTATCATTGAGTTATGGAATGCCGGGGCGCATGAAGAGACGGAAAACACCGACGTGACGGTTACCGTCGACGGCTGCCGTCAGACTCACGCGCCCGGCAGCCAGCTTCGCCTCACGCCAGGGGAAAGCATCTGCCTGACGCCCGGCCTGTACCACAGTTTCTGGGGCGAACGCGGCTTCGGCGACGTGCTGGTTGGGGAGGTGTCATCGGTGAATGACGATGAGCACGACAACCACTTTTTGCAGCCCGTTGCCCGCTATAACAACATCGAAGAGGACGAACCGGCCGTGCTGGTGCTGTGCAACGAGTACAACCTGTTTCGGATTTAAGGGGTGAATGATGCCATTGATTTCTCTTGCCGACGGCCTGGCACACGCCAGACAGCACCGCTATGCGCTGGGCGCGTTTAACGTCCTTGATTCCCACTTCCTGCGCGCGCTGTTCGCCGCCGCAAAGCAGGAGCGCTCGCCGTTTATTATCAACATCGCCGAAGTGCATTTTAAGTACGTGTCCCTGGATTCGCTTGTCGAAGCGGTCAAGTTCGAGGCCGCCCGTCACGCTATTCCCGTGGTGCTCAACCTCGACCACGGCCTGCATTTTGACGCCGTGGTGCGCGCCCTGCGCCTGGGGTTCAGCTCCGTGATGTTCGACGGCTCGACGCTGAGCTACGAGGAGAACATCCGCCAGACGCGGGAGGTGGTGAAGATGTGCCACGCGGTGGGCGTGTCGGTGGAGGCGGAGCTGGGCGCGGTCGGGGGCGATGAAGGCGGCGCGCTTTACGGCCATGCGGATGAAGCCTGCTTTACCGACCCGCAGCGGGCGCGCGAATTTGTCGATTCAACCGGCATTGACGCGCTGGCGGTCGCCATCGGCAACGCACACGGCAAGTATAAAGGCGAGCCGAAGCTCGATTTCCCGCGTCTGGACGCCATTCGCCAGCAGACGGGGCTGCCGCTGGTTTTACACGGCGGCTCCGGGATTAGCGATGCCGACTTCCGCCGCGCCATCGAGCTGGGTATTCATAAAATCAATTTCTATACCGGGATGTCGCAGGCCGCGCTTGCCGCCGTGGAGCAGCGGATGGCAAAACGCCAGCCGCTCTACGATGAGTTTGCCGAGCTGCTGCTGGGGATAGAAGAGGCTATTACCGATACGGTCGCCGAACAGATGCGCATCTTCGGCAGCGCGGGGCAGGCATAATGGAACGTAAAGGCATCATCGCCGCTGGCAATATGCTGGTGGACCACGTCCACCAGATCGTGCAGTGGCCGGAGCGCGGCTGGCTGGCGGAAATCACCCACAGCGAACGGTCAACCGGGGGCGCGCCGCTCAACGTCCTGCTGACGCTGGCGAAAATGCACGTTGGCCTGCCGCTGCAGGCGGTGGGTCTGATTGGCGAAGACGGCGACGGGGACTACATTCTGGCGATGCTCGACCAGTACCACGTCAACCGCCAGCGCGTACAGCGCACCACCTTTGCGCCAACCTCCATGTCGCAGGTCATGACCGATCCCAGCGGACAGCGCACCTTTTTCCACTCCCCGGGCGCGAACCGCCTGCTGGATCTTCCCGCCTTCGATCGCCTGGACGGATCGATGAAGATCTTTCACCTCGGCTATCTGCTGCTGCTCGACAGCCTGGATATGCCCGACGATGAGTTCGGCACCCGCAGCGCGCGGCTGCTGGCGCAGATGCGCGACCAGGGGTATGAAACGTCGCTCGATCTGGTTTCCCGCAAGGGTGACCCGCGCTATCAGCCGCTGGTGCTCCCTGCCCTGCGCCATCTCGACTATCTGGTGATTAACGAGCTGGAGGCCGGTGAGTTTAGCGGCCTGACGATGCGTGACGAAAACGACGTCCCGCACGTTGCCCATATCGCAGAAGCCGCGACGCGGCTGCTGGCGGCCGGCGTACGCCAGCGGGTGGTGATCCACTGTCCGGAAGGCGCATGGGGAGAAGCACGCGGTGAAGAGGGCCGCTGGATCCCGTCATGGATGCTGGAGCAGGAAGAGATCATCGGCAGCGTCGGCGCGGGCGATGCCTTTTGCGCGGGCTTTTTATACGGCTGCCATGAGTCGCTGCCGCTCACGGAAAGCATTTATCTGGCGCACGCCTGCGCGCGGGCAAGCCTGCTGGCCGCCAACGCGATTGACGGCGCAAAAACGCTGGCCGAGCTGCAGGCTTTTATTCACGAGGGCACTTAATTTAACAATAATTGCGATTTTTCATTACAGTTCTATGAATTTTGCATTCCCGAACTACACTCTCTCCATCTGGCATATTCGGCGTGGGCAGCACTCTGTCCGCACGCTTTTCCGAAATGAGATAGAAAGAGGACAAGGGAAAAATGTTCGCAGCCATCATCATCGGTATTTTCATTATTAGCGTTATTTACGCGCATTCACGCGGCAAAGAAAAACAGACGCTGTCTCGTCAGTTGTTCGACCATTCGACGTTCATGGCACCCATCAATATGTTTATGACGGCGTTCTCTTCCCTGCCCGCCAGGCAGCCTTTCTTTGAAACAGAGCGTTTCCCCGAATTAAACACGCTGACGGAAAACTGGCAGGTTATTCGTGAAGAGGCGGTGCGTTTACAGGATCATATAAAGGCAGCGCAAAATAATAATGACGCTGGCTTTAACACCTTTTTTAAACGCGGCTGGAAGCGTTTTTATCTGAAATGGTACGCCGATGCCCATCCTTCTGCGCAAGCCCTTTGCCCGGTGACCACGCGGCTGGTGAGTCAAATTCCTTGCGTGAAGGCGGCCATGTTTGCCGAACTGCCTGCGGGGGCAAAGCTGGGCAAGCATCGCGATCCCTACGCGGGCTCGGTGCGCTATCACCTGGGCTTATCTACCCCGAATGACGATCGCTGCTTTATTGAAGTTGACCAGCAGCGTCATAGCTGGCGCGATGGCGAGGCGGTCATTTTTGATGAGACCTACGTCCACTGGGCGGAAAATAAAACCGATCGGACGCGCATTATTCTTTTCTGTGATATCGAGCGTCCGATGAAGTGGCGCTGGGCGCAGGCGGTTAACCATTGGGTGGGCACCACGCTGATGTCTGCGGCCAGCTCACCGAATGACGATAATGACCGCACCGGCGGCATTAACCGCATTTTTAAATATGTTCATGCGGGCCGCGAACGCGGACAACGTCTTAAAAAACGGAATCGTAAAGCCTATTACGCCCTCAAGTACCTGTGCATCAGCGCCATTTTTGCCGCCCTTCTTGTTCCGGCGATAACGTAAACCTTATGCCGCCTGTTCGGGGCGGCTAACGTCGGTGGCAAATACATACCCCAGTCCGCGGATGGTTTTAATGAGCGCAGGCTGATGCGGATTGGCCTCGATCTTCCGGCGCAGGCGCATGATCAGTACGTCGATAGTGCGGTCGAACACGTCAGCGCTTTCGCTGTGGGTCAGCTCAAGCAGCCGGTCACGGCTCAGCACCCGACGGGCATTTTGCGTGAGCGCCAGCAGCAGGCCGTACTCGCCCTGGGTTAAGGGCACGGGATTACGCTGCGGATCGCTCAGCTCGCAGCGGGTGGTATCGAGCGTCCATCCGTTAAACGCGATGCCCGCCGCGGGCGCTGCGGGCGCTTCGGCAGCCAGCACGCCGGTACGGCGCAATACCGCTTTCACGCGGGCAACCACCACGCGCGGGTTGAACGGCTTGCCAATATAGTCGTCGGCCCCCATCTCCAGCCCCACCACCACGTCGGACTCACTGCCCAGCCCGGTTAGCATGATCACCGGCAGCGCCGGTCGCTGCTTTTGCAGCTGCAGCAAAACCTGCAGGCCGTTGATATCCGGCAGCATCATATCCAGCAGGACAAGCGCGATATTCGGCTCCTCCTGTACGCGGCGCAGCGCATCCTGGCCGTTATGGCAGACAAGCACGCTAAAGACGTGCTCGCTCAGCACATCCTGAAGCAGTTCGCAGACTGCCGTATCGTCATCAACCACCAGAATCGCCGGTTTCATCATATGCTTCCGTCAGGGGATTATGTTAAGTCTGAACCATTCTGCCGTCGGCTCCAGTTAAAGGGTTTTTTCAGTGACGGAAATTCAACCCATGTCACATCCGCAGCCCTGTCGACACGTCAATTTTGACGATGGGCTGCTTTTTGTCAGGGTTTTCACCGCGAAGGGGCCGTAAAGTCAGGGAGTAGCCATACAAAAAACATGGCATAGAAGCTGCATAGTGGGTGCGAATGATTCGATTAACTGGAGCAGACTGATGAAGAAAGTCGTCACGGTTTGCCCTTATTGTGCCTCAGGTTGCAAGATCCACCTGGTGGTCGATAACGGCAAAATCGTCCGGGCAGAGGCCGCACAGGGGAAAACCAACCAGGGCACGCTGTGCCTGAAAGGTTACTACGGCTGGGATTTTATTAACGATACCCAAATCCTCACCCCGCGCCTGAAAAGCCCTATGATCCGTCGCGAACGCGGCGGCAAGCTGGAAGCCGTCAGCTGGCGCGAGGCGCTGGATTACGTCGCCACGCGCCTTAGCGCCATCAAGGCCAAGTATGGCCCCGATGCGATTCAGACCACCGGTTCCTCACGCGGGACGGGGAATGAAACCAACTATGTGATGCAAAAATTCGCGCGCGCCGTTATTGGAACCAATAACGTCGACTGCTGCGCTCGCGTCTGACACGGCCCATCGGTTGCAGGTCTGCACCAGTCGGTCGGTAACGGCGCAATGAGTAATGCCATCAACGAGATAGATAATACCGATCTCGTCTTCATCTTTGGCTATAACCCGGCGGATTCTCACCCTATCGTCGCGAACCACGTTATTCGCGCTAAGCAGAACGGGGCGAAAATCATCGTCTGCGATCCGCGCAAAATTGAAACCGCGCGCATTGCGGATATGCACATTGCATTGAAAAACGGCTCGAATATCGCGCTGTTGAATGCGATGGGGCACGTCATTATTGAGGAGAACCTGTACGACCAGGCGTTTGTCGCCAGCCGTACGGAAGGTTTTGAAGAGTATAAGAAAATTGTCGAAGGCTATACGCCAGAGTCGGTTGAAGCGATAACCGGCGTCAGCGCGCAGGAGATCCGCCAGGCCGCACGAATGTACGCCGGGGCGAAAACCGCCGCCATTCTCTGGGGCATGGGCGTGACCCAGTTCTACCAGGGCGTGGAAACCGTGCGTTCCCTGACCAGCCTCGCCATGCTGACGGGGAACCTGGGCAAGGCGCACGTCGGCGTTAACCCGGTACGTGGTCAGAATAACGTCCAGGGCGCCTGCGATATGGGCGCGCTGCCGGATACCTATCCGGGCTACCAGTACGTTAAGTTCCCGGAGAACCGCGCCAAATTCGCGAAGGCCTGGGGCGTGGAAAGCCTGCCGGAACACACCGGGTATCGCATCAGCGAGCTGCCGCACCGCGCGGCGCATGGCGAAGTGCGTGCGGCCTACATCATGGGTGAAGATCCGCTCCAGACCGACGCCGAGCTCTCTGCGGTGCGTAAAGGGTTTGAGGATCTGGAGCTGGTGATTGTCCAGGATATCTTCATGACCAAAACCGCGGCGGCGGCGGACGTGATTTTACCGTCGACCTCCTGGGGCGAGCATGAAGGCGTCTACACGGCGGCGGACCGCGGCTTCCAGCGCTTCTTTAAGGCGGTCGAGCCGAAGTGGGATCTGAAAACGGACTGGCAAATCATCAGCGAAATCGCCACCCGCATGGGCTACCCGATGCACTACAACAACACCCAGGAGATCTGGGACGAGTTGCGGCATCTGTGCCCGGACTTCTACGGTGCCACCTATGAAAAAATGGGCGAGCTGGGCTACATCCAGTGGCCGTGCCGGGATGAGTCGGAGGCCGATCAAGGCACGTCCTATCTCTTTAAGGAGAAATTCGACACCCCGAACGGGCTGGCACAGTTCTTCACCTGCGACTGGGTCGCCCCCATCGATAAACTCACCGACGAGTATCCGATGGTGCTCTCAACCGTACGTGAAGTGGGCCACTACTCCTGTCGTTCGATGACCGGTAACTGCGCCGCGCTGGCCGCGCTGGCGGACGAGCCGGGTTATGCGCAGATCAACACCGCCGACGCGGAGCGCCTCGGCATCGAGGATGACGCGCTGGTGTGGGTGAACTCGCGCAAAGGGCGGATCATCACCCGCGCGCAGGTCAGCGATCGTCCAAACAAAGGGGCGGTCTATATGACCTACCAGTGGTGGATTGGCGCCTGCAACGAGCTGGTGACGGAGAACTTAAGCCCGATAACCAAAACGCCGGAGTATAAATACTGCGCCGTCAACGTTGAACCGATTGCGGATCAGCACGCGGCGGAACGGTATGTGATCGACGAATATAACAAGCTGAAAGCCCGCCTGCGCGAAAGCGCAATGGGCTGAAGCCGTTAATTCATCGATGAATAAAGGGAGTGAACTATTCACTCCCTTTTTATTTCCGATTAGCTCATCAATAATATCAATTATTATTCTGGAAAGCTGCTCGCAGAAATAATGTAATTTACGCAGAATAGAATTACATCTTTGCATTTTAATTCAGAGAGATAAGATGTGCGGCGGGTGCTTAAGACTTTCTGTCTTGAGCATTGTTGAGGGACAGAAAGTAGGAAGCCCCGGGAAATTTTCATTTACCCGAGGCTACTCCCTCAACTCCCAACAGGTTGAGAGTAGCCTCTTATTCTTTTTTTGACAAGGAGTAAAAGGCATGACGCCATTAAAAACTGCGTTAGGTATCGTCTTTATTATTTGCCTGACGATAGTGATCTTTACCTTTATTACTCGCGGTAAGTTATGCGAGTTTTCAATAAAGGGTGAACATCAGGAGGTGGCGGCTAAATTAGCCTGCAACGCAGGCTAACCTCTTCGGGCGGAACAGCGGTTCCGCCCGGCTTGTAGGATGCTGAGGTCTTAATGCACCCATTTTTTTCTTTTGCGCCCGCGATTATACTGCGCGGCGTGTACCCAGATGATAAGAATCCATGAAACCCATTTTTCTGCTGTTATTCTTTTTAACCTCCCTTGCCCATGCAGATGAGATAGGCAGCCAGTATCAAAAGCAGGCGGAAGCCGGTGATGCCCGCGCCCAGTATTATCTTGCCGATACATACTTCAGCTCTGGCGACAGCAAGCAGGCTGCGCTGTGGGCCGAAAAAGCGGCAAAAGGTGGCGATGTCGACGCCATGGCGCTGTTGTCGCAAATCCACTTTACGCAGGGCGATTACGCCCAGGCCAAAGCCCTCGCGCAACAGGCCAATATTGCAGGCAGCAAACGCGGCGCGATTATGCTGGCCCGCGTGCTGGTCAATACTCAGGCCGGTAAAACCGACTACCCTCAGGCCATCAAACTGCTGCAAACGGCGACCGAAGATATCGACAGCGACTCTGCGGTCGATGCGCAAATGCTGCTCGGGCTGATATATGCCAACGGCGTAGAGGTGGCGCAGGATGATGTGCAGGCCGCATCGTGGTTCAAGCGGAGTTCAGCCCTTTCACGTACGGGCTACGCCGAGTACTGGGCAGGAATGTTGTTCAGGCAGGGCGAGAAAGGCTTTATCACGCCGAATAAACAGAAAGCGCTGTACTGGTTGAACCTGAGCTGCACTGAAGGGTTTGATACGGGCTGCGAAGAGTTTGATGCGTTGAGCGGAGAATAAAGTGCCGGGTGGCGGCTTCGCCTTACCCGGCCTACAAAACCCGTAGGCCCGGTAAGCGCAGCGCCACCGGGCTTAACACATTACTGGTCAGCCGTCTTATCAAAACGACCCAGCACCTCGCGTTCGTACGCCAGCGCCTTTTTACGATCGAATTTATGTTCCCACTTGGCGATAACCAGTACCGCCAGCGCGTTACCCACCACGTTCAGCGCCGTACGCGCCATGTCGAGGATACGGTCGACACCCGCAATAAACGCCAGGCCTTCCAGCGGAATGCCGACGCTGCCCAGCGTTGCCAGCAGCACCACGAACGAAACGCCCGGTACGCCTGCGATGCCTTTAGACGTCACCATCAGCGTCAGCACCAGCACGATCTCCTGCCACAGCGACAGGTCAATGCCGTACAGCTGCGCAATAAAGATAGCGGCGATACTCTGGTACAGCGTGGAGCCGTCCAGGTTAAAGGAGTAGCCGGTTGGTACAACGAAGCTGGTGATCGACGCCGGCGCGCCGTAGGCTTCCATCTTCTCAATAATACGCGGCAGCACGCTCTCAGAGCTTGCCGTGGAGTAGGCCAGAATCAGTTCATCCTTCAGGATACGAATCAGGATCCAGATGCTCAGCCCGCACAGGCGCGCCACGATGCCCAGCACCACCAGCGCAAAGAACAGGATGGCGAAGTGAACCAGGATCACCAGCTTCGCCAGCGGCCAGAGGGAGGCAAAACCGAAGTTCGCCACGGTGACGGCGATAAGCGCAAACACCCCTACCGGCGCGTAGCGCATCACCATGTGGGTCACTTTAAACATGGTTTCGGAGATAGAGCGGAACACGGTCACCAGCGGTTCGCGGTGCGTTGCCGGCAGTGAAGAGAGCCCCAGACCAAACAGCACCGAGAAGAAGATAATCGGCAACATCTCACCCTTCGCCATCGATGCCACGATGTTGGTCGGCACCAGAGAAAGGATGGTGCCCATCAGGCCGTGCGCATGGCTTTGTACATCCGCCGTGGTGCTTTGGTATTTCGAAATATCCACCGTTGCCAGCTGCGACATATCGATCCCGGAACCCGGCTGGAACACGTTCGCCAGGGTAATACCCAGGATAATCGCAACCGTAGTGATCACTTCGAAATAGATAATGGTTTTCGCACCAATACGGCCTAACTGCTTCGCATCGCCGACGCCCGCGATACCCACCACCAGCGTCGAGATCACAATCGGTACCACAATCATCTTGATCAGATGAATAAAGATATCCCCTGCCGGGGAAAGCAGGTTCGCAATCAGCCACTCGCGGCTGTCGCTGTGATAGTGGAGGTAACTGCCCAGCAGAATGCCCAGCACAAGGGCGATTAAGATCTGCCAGGCCAGGCTGACTTTAACGTTTTTCATAGAAACTGACTTCCTCAATGAAGCGCCTTATTCACGAAAACTGCATGAATAGGGGGACATACTGAAAGGGTATGAATTGTGTTGCGTCGATTTATGGGATTTTTTAACGCGGCGTATGAGTATCATCTGCGCGGCCTGTTGCGCAAGCCTTAAAGATCGACGCATTTCACCCGTAAAAGCGTCTGTGACGAGAGTTTCTCCTGATTCTGATAAATAACCTTTTGTTATAAAAACGCTTTTTTAAACATAAATGTGAATAATTGTTGGCGTGAATTATTTTCCTTCAAAGTTTCATTCGCTCATTTTTCAACCTGTTCAAACAATGCGTGATCTGTAGCCCAAATAATAAACAAAGCTTGTAAAGCCCCTACAATTAACGTTTTAGTGACATATTATTAACATCTTACAAGGAGAAAAAAAGCCATGAGCCAAATACACAAACATGACATTCCCGCTAATATTGCGGACCGTTGCCTGATAAACCCGGAGCAGTACCACGAGAAGTATCAGCAATCTATCACCGCCCCGGACGCCTTCTGGGGCGAGCAGGGCCATATCCTTGACTGGATCAAGCCATATCAGAAGGTGAAGAACACCTCCTTTGCGCCCGGCAATGTCTCCATTAAATGGTATGAAGATGGCACCCTGAACCTGGCGGCGAACTGCCTGGATCGTCACCTTGCCGAGCGCGGGAATGAAACCGCCATCATCTGGGAAGGCGACGATGCCTCACAGAGCAAACACATTACCTATAAAGAGCTGCACCGCGACGTGTGCCGCTTCGCCAACGTCCTGCTGGAAAAAGGCATTAAAAAGGGTGATGTGGTCGCGATCTATATGCCGATGGTGCCGGAAGCGGCGGTGGCTATGCTGGCCTGCGCGCGTATCGGCGCCATTCACTCGGTTATCTTTGGTGGGTTCTCGCCAGAAGCGGTTGCGGGTCGTATTGTCGATTCAAGCTCAAAACTGGTGATCACCGCCGATGAAGGCGTGCGTGCAGGACGCGGTATCCCACTCAAGAAAAACGTCGACGAAGCGCTGAAAAACCCGAACGTCAAAACGGTCAGCAACGTCATCGTCCTTAAGCGTACCGGCGGCAAAATCGACTGGAACGAGGGGCGCGACCTGTGGTGGAGCGACCTGATTGAAAACGCGAGCGACCAGCATCAGCCGGAAGAGATGAACGCTGAAGATCCGCTTTTCATTCTTTATACCTCCGGCTCAACCGGTAAGCCGAAAGGCGTGCTGCACACCACCGGCGGCTATCTGGTCTACGCGGCCACCACCTTTAAATACGTCTTCGACTACCACCCGGGCGACATCTACTGGTGTACCGCCGACGTGGGCTGGGTGACCGGGCACAGCTACCTGCTGTACGGCCCGCTGGCCTGCGGCGCGACCACGCTGATGTTTGAGGGCGTACCCAACTGGCCGACTCCGGCGCGGATGTGCCAGGTCGTCGACAAGCACCAGGTCAATATTCTCTATACCGCGCCAACGGCGATCCGCGCATTGATGGCGGAAGGCGATAAGGCCATCGAAGGCACCGACCGCTCTTCGTTGCGCATCCTCGGTTCCGTGGGTGAGCCAATCAACCCGGAAGCCTGGGAATGGTACTGGAAGAAAATCGGCAACGAGAAATGCCCGGTGATGGACACCTGGTGGCAGACCGAAACCGGCGGCTTTATGATCACCCCGATGCCGGGCGCCACGCAGCTGAAAGCCGGCTCGGCAACCCGTCCGTTCTTCGGCGTCCAGCCTGCACTGGTGGATAACGAAGGCAACCCGCTGGACGGTGCCACCGAAGGCAACCTGGTCATCACAGACTCGTGGCCGGGCCAGGCGCGTACCCTGTTCGGCGATCACGATCGCTTCGAGCAGACCTACTTCTCGACCTTTAAAAACATGTACTTCAGCGGCGACGGCGCGCGTCGTGACGAAGATGGCTATTACTGGATCACCGGCCGCGTGGACGACGTGCTGAACGTCTCCGGCCACCGTCTGGGCACCGCCGAGATTGAATCTGCCCTGGTATCGCATCCGAAGATCGCCGAAGCGGCGGTTGTCGGCATTCCGCACAACATCAAAGGCCAGGCGATTTACGCCTACGTCACCCTGAACCACGGCGAGGAGCCGTCACCGGAACTGTACGCCGAGGTGCGCAACTGGGTGCGTAAAGAGATTGGCCCGCTGGCGACGCCGGACGTGCTGCACTGGACCGACTCGCTGCCGAAGACCCGCTCCGGCAAAATTATGCGCCGTATATTGCGCAAAATCGCGGCGGGGGATACCAGCAACCTCGGTGATACCTCAACGCTCGCGGATCCTGGCGTGGTGGAAAAACTGCTCGAAGAGAAGCAGGCCATCGCGATGCCTTCATAAATCTTTTCTCCCTCTCCCCTCACCCTAACCCTCTCCCCATAGGGGAGAGGGGATAAAACAAACCAACCTTACCTTTGGAGAACTCTGTGATGAATAACGATATTTGTCAGCAGATAGAGAATAGTGCGCACTACAGGGAGCTCGTCGATAAGCGGCAACGGTTTGCCTTCATCCTTTCCATCATCATGCTGATTATCTATGTCGGCTTTATTTTGCTGATCGCCTTTGCCCCACACTGGCTGGGCACCCCGTTGCACGAGGGGACCAGCGTGACGCGCGGCATCCCGATTGGCATTGGCGTGATTGTGATTTCATTCTTGCTGACCGGCGTCTACGTCTGGCGCGCGAACGGTGAATTCGATCGTCTTAATAAAGCGGTACTGCAAGAGGTAAAAGCATCATGAAGCGAGTCCTGACGGCGCTCGCCGCCACACTTCCCTTTACCGCTCACGCGGCGGATGCCATTACCGGCGAGGTACAGCGCCAGCCGACCAACTGGCAGGCGATTGTGATGTTCCTGATTTTCGTTGTGCTGACGCTGTACATCACTTACTGGGCGTCGAAACGCGTGCGCTCCCGTAACGATTACTACACCGCAGGCGGCAACATTACCGGCTTCCAGAACGGGCTGGCGATTGCGGGTGATTTTATGTCCGCCGCCTCGTTCCTCGGGATCTCCGCGCTGGTGTATACCTCCGGCTATGACGGCCTGATCTACTCTCTCGGCTTCCTCGTCGGCTGGCCGATCATCCTGTTCCTGATTGCCGAACGCCTGCGCAACCTGGGCCGCTATACCTTTGCGGACGTGGCATCCTATCGCCTGAAGCAGGGGCCGATTCGCACCCTCTCCGCCTGCGGCTCTCTCGTGGTGGTGGCGCTGTACCTGATTGCGCAGATGGTCGGCGCGGGTAAATTGATCGAGCTTCTGTTCGGCCTGAACTACCACATCGCGGTGGTGCTGGTGGGCGTGCTGATGGTGATGTACGTGCTGTTCGGCGGCATGCTGGCGACCACCTGGGTGCAGATCATCAAAGCGGTCCTGCTGCTGTTCGGCGCCAGCTTTATGGCCTTTATGGTGATGAAGCACGTCGGCTTCAGCTTCAACAACCTGTTCACCGAAGCGATGGCGGTTCACCCGAAAGGGGAAGCGATCATGAGCCCTGGCGGGCTGGTGAAGGACCCGATATCCGCGCTCTCTCTCGGCCTGGGCCTGATGTTTGGTACGGCTGGCCTGCCGCACATTCTGATGCGCTTCTTTACCGTAAGCGACGCGCGTGAGGCACGCAAAAGCGTCTTCTACGCCACCGGCTTCATGGGTTACTTCTACATTCTGACCTTTATCATCGGCTTTGGCGCGATCATGCTGGTGGGGGCGAACCCGGCGTTTAAAGACGCGGCGGGCGCGCTGATTGGCGGTAACAACATGGCGGCTGTGCATCTGGCGGACGCGGTAGGCGGCAACCTGTTCCTCGGCTTTATCTCCGCCGTGGCCTTCGCCACCATTCTGGCGGTAGTTGCGGGTCTGACCCTCGCCGGCGCGTCGGCGGTATCGCATGACCTCTACGCCAACGTCTTCCGCAAGGGGGCGAGCGAGCGCGATGAGCTGAAGGTTTCGAAAATCACCGTGCTGGTGCTGGGCGTCGTGGCGATTCTGCTGGGCATTCTGTTTGAGAAGCAGAACATCGCCTTTATGGTGGGGCTGGCCTTCTCGATTGCGGCAAGCTGTAACTTCCCAATCATCCTGCTCTCCATGTACTGGTCGAAACTGACCACGCGTGGGGCAATGATTGGCGGCTGGCTGGGGCTGCTGACGGCGGTGATCCTGATGATTCTGGGCCCGACCATCTGGGTGCAGATCCTCGGTCACGCAAGCGCCATCTTCCCGTATGAGTATCCGGCGCTGTTCTCGATCGCCGTGGCGTTTATCGGCATCTGGTTCTTCTCGGCCACCGACAACTCGCCGGAGGGTAACCTGGAGCGTGAGAAATTCCGCGCCCAGTTTATTCGCTCACAAACCGGCCTGGGCGTTGAGCAGGGCCGCGCGCACTAAGCCTTTCTCCCCGGCCATTACGGCCGGGGAGCTTAAAACATCACCCACGCCACCAGCGGTGCGATAAGCACCATCGTCACGCCAGAGAGCATCATCACCAGACTTGCCACCACGCCTTCCTGCTGACCCAGCTCATACGAACGCGCCGTGCCCGCGCCGTGCGACGCCGCGCCAAACCCCGCGCCTTTCGCCATCCCTTCCCGAATAGACAGCCTCAGAAAGAGCATATCGCCAACCGCCATCCCAAAGACGCCCGTCACAACCACAAACAGCGCCACCAGGTCCGGCTGCCCGCCGAGCGGTTTCGCCGCGGCCAGCGCAAACGGCGTCGTCACCGAACGGACGGCCAGGCTGCGCTGAATTTCATCGGACAGCGTAAACAGCCGGGCCAGCCAGACGGAGCTGCACACCGCCACCACCGTGGCGGTGAGTACGCCCGCGCTGAGCGACATCCAGTGGCGTTTGATGATCGCCAGGTTGTCATAAACGGGAACGGCAAACGCGATGGTCGCCGGGCCGAGCAGCCACAGCAGCCAGTGGGATTCACCGATGTAGTTTTGCCAGGATATGTGGCCGAAGACCAGCATCATCACCAGCAGGATCGGCGTGAAGACCAGCGGCATCAGCGGCAGGGCATGAAAACGACGATACAGCCGCTTGTTGGCAAAATAGATGCCCAGCGTCGCAATCAGGCACAGGATGCTGATCTGAAAATTAGTCATGTTTGTGCCTGCTGATTTCAAAGCGATACACTTTATCCACCACCCAGGCGGTCGCCCCCAGCACCATCAGCGTACTCAGCGCGATAACCGCAAAGATCCGCCAGCCGTCTACCATCAGCAGCTGCGCATAGTTCACCACCGCCACCACGGCAGGGACAAAGAACAGCAGCATCTCCGCCAGCAGCCAGCGCGCCCCGGCGCGCACCCAGCTGAGGGGGATCACGCGGCACAGAATAAGCGTCAGCATCAGCAGCATCCCGACAAGATTGGCGGGCAGCGGCAGATGCAGCCAGCCGACCAGATATTCGGCGAAAACAAACAGTCCCGCGTAGAGCAGTACCTGAACAGGGACCTGGAGTCGTTGTACAACGGCAGGCGTAACACGGCTTAACGCCACGGCCATGGGGGTTTTCCTCAAAAATGAGACGAGGCGCCAGTATAGTGAGCGTACGGTATGGACTGAAATGAATTAAAATCATCACAGGTATAGTTTCGAGGAATAATCATGGACATAAGAACGCTGCGCTATTTTGTCGAGGTGGTTCGCCAGCAAAGTTTTACCCGCGCAGCGGAGAAGTTGTTCGTTACCCAGCCAACCATCAGCAAGATGCTGAAAAACCTCGAGGATGAACTGAACTGCACCCTGCTGATCCGCGACGGGCGCAAGCTGTTGCTGACCGATACCGGACGCGTGGTGTTCGAACGCGGGCTGGCGATTCTGGCGGAGTTCCGCCAGCTGGAAGCGGAGCTGGGCGATATTAATCATCTGACCAAAGGGGTGCTTCGCCTCGGCATTCCTCCCATGGTGGGGATGATGATGGCCGGGCCGATTAGCCTGTTTCGCCAGCGTTATCCCGGCGTTGAGCTGAAGATTTCGGAATTTGGTGGATTAACCGTCCAGCAGGCCGTCACCAACGGCGAGCTCGACGTCGCAATGACCGCCCTTCCCGTGGAGGAAGAGAGCGGTCTGGCGACCCTGCCGCTGTTTAGCCATCCGCTCTGCGTCCTGGTACCACGCTCCGGCGACTGGCTGAAGATTGACTCGGTGAAGCCCGAACTGCTCGGCGAACATCCCCTGCTGATCTACAACGAAGACTTCGCCTTAAGCCGTCAGCTGATGACGCTGTTCAACCAGCATAACGTGAAGCCGCGCATTGCGGTGCGCAGCGGACAGTGGGACTTCCTGGCGGCGATGGTGCAGGCCGGCGTGGGGATTGCCATTCTGCCGCAGCCGATTTGCGAGCGGCTGGATAAAAACACGCTGCGCTGGATCCCGCTGGAGAGCGAACTGCACTGGCAGCTGGGGATGATCTGGCGTGAAGGGGTCTATTTGTCACAGAGCGCGCAGGCGTGGCTCGAGTGCTGTAAGGGGTTTTGGGTGCCCTCACCCTAACCCTCTCCCACAGGGAGAGGGAACCGATCGAGCACGTAGGCCGGGTAAGGCAAAGCCGCCACCCGGCAAAACAGCGCTACTGATTCTCTATCAACAGCGCTTCCAGCAGGTCCAGATCGTGCAGAAGCTTTTGCAGCGTTTCGTTGCTGATCTGGCGCGTGGCGCGCAGGTGGTACAGTTCGGCACGCTCTGAGCGCAGCGCCGCCAGGCGGAACCGGCGCTCCAGGTTCTCCTCCTGCAGCGAGCTTTCCACATCGTTACGCCCGTCCGCGCGGCGGCGCAGGTTACCAATCACCCGGGAACTCACTTCCGTCAGCAGCTGGTTGTCGATGTTCTCTTCCGCATCCGCGGCCAGACGTTCCTCCATTTTCTGGATCGCGACAATCGCCACTTCGGCGGTGGCCGCCCGGGCAATCCGCTCCTCTTTATGCTGTTGGGTCGAATCACCGGCATCAATATGCTGAAGTAAAATTGGCAGCATAATCACCCCAACAAACAGGGAGAACAGAATCACGCCCGCCGCCAGGAAGACCAGCTCGTAGCGCGCCGGGAAGACGTCGCCCGTCGGCAGCAGCAGCGGAATGGAGAGCACACCGGCAAGGGTGATCGCCCCGCGAACGCCCGCAAAAGAGGCGATCAGCAGCTCACGCGTTGTCCACGAGCCGAACTCCATCGGCTTTTTCTTCAGGAAGCGCACGCTGAAGTTTTTCATCGTCCACAGCCAGCCAAAACGCACCAGCATCAGCGCCAGGTAGATCAGCACGACGTCGGTAAACAGCATCCAGACCTCAACGTTCGGGTCGGCTTCGGCCGCCACCAGCGAGGATTCCATAATGCCCGGCAGCTGCAGGCCCAGCAGCAGGAATACCATGCCATTAAAGACGAACTCCAGCATCGCCCAGGTGCTGTTGGCGCGCAGGCGCATGGCCAGCGGCGCGCGGCGCATTACGCCGGAACGGGTGATGGTCATCCCTGCCGCCACTGCCGCCAGAATGCCCGACACGCCGATATGTTCAGCAATCAGATAAGAGGCGAACGGCAGCAGGAACAGCAGTACGATCTGGGTAGCAGGCTCATCGCCGCCCCAGCGGCTGAGGAAGCGCAGCGAGCGGCCGTACAGCCAGCTCACCACGAAGCCCGCCAGAATACCGCCAATCGCCACCTTGAAGAACTCCAGGGTCGCGCCGCCGACGGTAAAGACCATCGTGCCCATCGCAACGGCCACGGCAAACTTCAGGGCGACCAGGCCGGAGGCGTCGTTCATCAGCGCCTCACCCTGTAAAATCCCCATGATTTTCTTCGGAATACGGCCTTCACCCACAATGCCGGACAGCGCCACGGCATCGGTTGGCGACAGCACGGCGGCCAGCGCAAAAGCCGGTATTAAAGGAATACCCGGTACCGTCCAGTAGATCAGAAAACCGATCCCGACGACGGTGACCACCACCAGCGCCAGCGCCAGGCCGAAGATTTCTCGCCCGTGCTCAAGGAATTCGCGCGTGGGCGTTTTCCAGCCATCGGCAAACAGCAGCGGCGGAATGAACAGCACGAGGAACAGTTCGGGGTCAAATTCCACGTGCAGGCCAAACGTCGGCCACGCCAGCAGCGCGCCGATGGCAATTTGCATTAATGGCAGGGGGACCTGAAAGGGCAGTACGCGTGTAACCACCCCGGATAGCGAGACCACAAGGGTCATGATGAGTATTGTGAAGAAGATTTCCATGCGTTCCCTGTTTGCTGTGTTGCTTATGTACTCCGGAAGGCGTCGTGCCTTTTATTCTATCTTCCCCAGAGTAACGCAAAAGGCAACAGGATGAGTCCTGAAAATAAAAACGGGCGGCCTGAGCCACCCGTTTTCGCATCAAAGGACAACTTAGATTGCCCAGCCGCCCGCGTAGAACGCCACCAGCGCAACGGCAATCACAACGGTGCCCACGTTCAGCTTGCGCCATTCACCGGAGACCAGACGACCAATCACCAGCGACGCGAAGCCGATCATAATGCCGGTCACGATGTTACAGGTCAGCACGATGAAGACCGCGGTAATCAGGCCAGACATCGCGTCCACGAAATCCGCAAAGTCGATTTTCGCCACGTTGCTCAGCATCAGCAGGCCAACGTACATCAGCGCTGGCGCGGTCGCATACGCCGGAACCAGATAGGAGAGCGGAGAGAGGAACAGGATCAGCATGAACAGCACGCCCACGGTGATCGCCGTCAGGCCGGTTTTGCCGCCTGCCGCCGTACCCGCTGCGGATTCGATATACACCGCCGCAGGCGCCGCGCCCACCAGGCCAGAGAAGACGCTGCTCAGGGAGTCGGTGGTCAGCGCTTTGCCGCCGTCAATAATCTGACCGTCTTTATCCAGCAGGTTCGCCTGACCGGCCACCGCACGAATGGTACCGGTCGCGTCAAACACGGCGGTCATCACCAGCGCCAGCACGCTCGGCAGGATCACCGGGTTCAGCGCGCCAACGATATCCAGGCTGCCAATCAGGGAGTTGCCTTTGTCATCGCTCAGCGACGGCATGGCGAAAATGCCGGAGAAGTGGACGTTAGGGTCGAAAATCAGGCCGATAATGGAAACGCCGATAATGGTCAGCAGAATACCGCCAGGGACCTTCAGTTTTTCCAGACCGATAATCACCGCCAGACCGATCAGCGACATGATCACCGGGAAGCTGGCGAAATGACCGAGGGCGACCGGCAGACCGTCCAGCGGATTCTTGATAACCAGACCAACGCCGTTGGCGGCGATAAGCAACAGGAACAGGCCGATACCGATACCGGTACCGTGCGCCACGCCCTGCGGCAGATTGCGCAAAATCCAGCTGCGGATGCCCGTCGCTGAAATCACGGTAAACAGCACACCCATCAGGAACACGGCACCCAGCGCAACCGGTACGCTGATGTGCTGGCCCAGCACCAGGCTGAACGCGGTGAACGCGGTCAGAGAGATGGCGCAACCAATTGCCAGCGGCAGGTTCGCCCACAGGCCCATCACGATGGAGCCCACGCCAGCCACGAGGCAGGTCGCCACAAACACAGCCGCTGGCGGGAAGCCCGCTTTGCCCAGCATGCCCGGCACAACGATGACGGAATAAACCATCGCCAGAAACGTTGTCAAACCGGCAACGATTTCCTGGCGCACGGTGCTGCCGCGAGCCGAAATTTTAAACATGGCGTCAAGTGAACCGCCGGTACGCGCAGATGGCGTAGACATAGAAAACATCCCCTGAGAGTTTTTTAGAAAGTTCGTAAGCGAGGTGGAGACGCCACTGCCAGCTGAACGTCAAATCCTTGTGTTGCGTTTGTGACGAAAGGGCGTCACAAAAAAAGCAAACGTTTAGCTCCGCGCTTACAAACGGGTGGTCAAATTAAGGCAAACGATTATCTAGCCTAATCCCCGCCCTTTTCAACTGAACTTTATCGTTTTTCGCTAAAATTCCCTTATGACGCTGAAGAAATAAACAGAGGATGCGCAAACGTTATCGTCTATGCGCAATTTGTTTACATTTTCAGTCCTCACCCGGAATGGATAAAGGCCCACCCTGTTCCAGGGTTCTTTGCCAGCCGGGGCGGGTCTCGACCATTGCCTTCCATGCCTGAGTATGCGGCAGGTTGTGGATACCGCCGCGCGCCAGCAGGGCAAAGATCGGGAAGCTCATCTGAATGTCGGCCATGCTGAGCGAATCCCCGGCAAACCAGCTGTTTTTAGCAAGGTGCGACTCAATAAAGCGCGCATGGGTTTCCAGCTGGCGGTTGAGGTACGCTTTCTGCACCCCCTGCCCCAGCGCTTTCCCCAGGGTTCGGATACCAAACGGCACGGGCGGCTTGCCGAGGCTGTTGAAGACCAGCTTCATTAACAGCAGCGGCATCAGCGAGCCTTCGGCGTAGTGCAGCCAGAAGCGGTACTGCACCTTATGCGCCGGATCCAGAGGCTTAAGGCGCGACTCGGCGTCGTACGTTTCCTGCAGGTACTCCAGGATTGCGCCCGACTCCGCAAGGATCAGTCCGTTATCTTCGATGACCGGTGATTTGCCCAACGGATGCACCTTTTTGAGCGCCTCCGGTGCCAGCATGTTCTTTTCGCGCTGGTAGTGAACGATCTCATAAGGCAGGTTGAGTTCTTCAAGCGCCCAGATTACGCGGTGCGAACGCGACTGGTTTAGGTGGTGTACCGTGAGCATGGCTTTCTCCTGTTATTCATACTTTTTAACTATAGAAAATTGAACAACACCGCGAAAAAAATTCGGCTAAAAACCGGTCAGCGCCGCTGGCGAAAAAACGGGCCTTGCATAGACTTAAAGTGTCAGCACAATCCGGAACCTCCCCAACCAGCTCGACACTGAGGGGTGCTGATGTCGGGGGAAACCCTCCCGTGAACCAGCGGGATAGAGAGAAAGACAAAGACCGGGAAAAACTAAAGCGCCCTTTGTGGCGCTTTAGTTCTTTATGATGCTTTTTGCCGGGTGGCGCTTCGCTTACCCGGCCTACGTTTTCGGTTTTGTAGGTCGGGTAAGGCGCAGCCGCCACCCGACAAACAGACCGCACCGTCTCAATCCTCTTCCAGCAGCCGCGCCCCCGTCCCCTGCTCGCCCAGCCTGTCGCCGGGGTTACGCAGCGGGCAGTCGCTACGCGACAGGCAGCCGCAGCCAATGCAGCCATCCAGCTCGTCACGCAGGGCGACCAGCGTATGAATACGCCTGTCCAGCTCTTCACGCCACTGGGACGACAGCTCTTTCCACTCCTTCGGGCTCAGCGTGTGGCCTTCCGGCAGCACGCCAAATGCCTCGCCGATCGTGGCCAGGGGAATTCCGATTCGTTGCGCAATTTTAATAATCGCCACGTAGCGCAGCACGTCGCGGGTATAGCGACGCTGGTTGCCCCCGTTACGGATACTCTTAATTAACCCTTTGCTTTCATAAAAGTGGAGCGCCGATACCGCAACGCCGCTTCGCTTCGCGACTTCACCGGGGGTTAACAGCGCTTTAATGCGCGGCAATCTCTTTTCCATAAAACCTCTTTACCTCAAGTTAACTTGAGGAATTATACTCCCCCGCAGAGAAAACGACGAATTAACCGAGATAGTTGTATCTACAGAGGGGCAACCTTATGTCGCATCAGCAAATTATTCAGACGCTTATTGAATGGATTGATGAACATATCGACCAACCGTTGAACATTGATGTGGTCGCGAAAAAGTCGGGCTATTCGAAATGGTATTTACAGAGAATGTTCCGCACGGTCATGCATCAAACGCTGGGTGAGTACATTCGCCAGCGCAGGCTGCTGCTGGCGGCGCAGGCGCTACGCTCAACGCAGCGGCCCATTTTTGATATCGCGATGGATCTGGGCTATGTGTCGCAACAAACCTTTTCCCGCGTGTTTCGCCGCGAGTTTGACCGCACGCCGAGCGACTATCGCCACCAGCTGAATTAATCACCCTCAGTGCAAAGGCTGCTGCTGCCAGGTCATAAATTCCTGGGGCGGCATCGCTTTCGCGAAGTGCCATCCCTGACAAAACTGGACGCCGCGCTTCAACAGCCAGCTCACCTGCTCTGCCGTCTCTACCCCTTCCGCAATGGTTTTCAGCCGCAGGCTTTGCGCCATCTCGATAATATGTTCGGCGATCAGGTGGCTGGTGCTGTTGGTCGTTAAGGTATCGATAAACGATTTATCGATTTTCAAAATATCCACGTTCAGCGAATAGAGGTTGTGCAGGTTCGAGTAACCGGTTCCGAAATCATCGATGGCGACTTCATACCCCGCCTGCCGGAAAGCCTGAATCACCGGCGTGGTTTTAGGCACATCGATAAAACCGCGTTCCGTCACCTCGATTTTGATTTGCTGCGCGCGGACGGCGTAGTGGCGGGCCTTGTCGGAAATCATGGCGATCAGCCGCGAGGAGTGGAAATCCGTCGCCGACAGGTTAATCGAAATATAGAGATGCGGATGCTCGGCCAGGAAATGGCCCAGATCGTTGAATACCTCCTCAACGACGTAGTCCGTAATCCGCTCGCTCATCCCCTCATTTTCCGCCAGCGGAATAAACTCCGCCGGGCTCATCACCTGTCCGTTAAAACCCGGCCAGCGTAACAATGCCTCTGCCCCCACGCACTGGTTATTCTTAATATCAATAATCGGCTGATAATGCAGGCAAAGCTGGCGTTTGTTCAGCGCCCGGTGCAGCAGACGCCCCGGCGAATTAAGTTCGCGGTGGGTGCGGGACCAGACCAGCAAAATAATAATGCTGCAAATCATCCCCAGCGGCAGCGTCAACGTCGCCTGATGATAGAGCGTTTCATAAAAACGTTTATTTGACGTCGACACGATAGCGGCAATAGGCCGTTTTGGCGATTTCACGACGGTATAGAAACGGTTATCTTTTTGAAATACCGATTCCTTATCCCGAATCATCGAATTTAATAAAGAAACATTGGCTTTCTGGCTGACGGAAAAGAAAGCGTTGGTTACCGTGTCATACACCCCCCATGAAAGAGAATGATCCGCGGACATGACTTCACTGTATGAAAGCGGATTGACGACCACCACATAATTTCCACGCTGCATATATGTCATTTTATAACCAGTATAAAATGGGGTATCGCGATAATAATAGATAGCGACATCAGGTTTACGCGTGTAATTAGCGGCGGGAATGGCGTAGGGGCGATCCGGTGTAAAAACGGTCGAACAAAGAAAATGCTCACCTTCAGCGTAAATTAAATCGGCGACAAACAGGCGGCCACGAACAACGTTCAGCATATATTGACGGTGTCCCGGCGTACAAAGCTCACCCTGATATTTTTCAGCCTCGTCCCGCGCCAGGTCAACCTGTTGAATAACAAGCTCAGTTTTGTCTAAAGCCAGTTCAGCAAATGTGCGTAGCTGGGCGCTTGTTTCCGACACGGCACGCAGCTGGGCAAACCATAGTGCAAGCATCACCGGCAGCATAACTACCATGATGATCCCTACCACCCTGAGCATTTTGCGCCGCGCGCTACGATTCATTTCCCGCCCTATATCCCTGCATGTTGTACGCCTGTAGTAATGAAGGCCGGATGCTTTGTTAAACAGGTGATTACGTTGCATGAATCATGCGAAGTTAGCAACTGACTTTTAGTATTAAAATTCTTAAATTTCGTTATGACGATAATATTTTCCCGTAAGTTAAACTGTGAGTATTCGTTCCGTTTCAATTAAGGGAAATAATTATCCAGCCCACCAGGGCTGGCGCGAAGATAACACAACAGACCATTGTTGATTTATAAATAATCAGTCTTTACCGCAATATTCTCAGGTTCGGCTGCGAATAATACCCTTCTAATAAAAACCGAATTTGAGTTATCGCCACTTGCCCGATGGGCGTTTACGGCACGTTGTCGATCCGTCACCTCACGCGTTGAAGGCAGGGTCCGCCTGCGCAATCTTCTTTCCTGAGGAATAAAATCCTCTTTTTTGATTGCTCAGATACTGGCGAATAAATCAACAAATGTGATATAGTTCACACATACTCTGTAACGAGAAACACCGTTTCATTCAGGTCGTCTGTTTTGTAGAGGATGGGTTTATGGCAGCCATTACTACCAGCATGGTTCTCCTGCGCTGGCCTTTGTTGAGTGCGGTACTGATGTTTTTGGCCAGCACGCTGAACATTCAGTTTCGTAAATCTGACTATGCCGGTCTTGCGGTGATCAGCACCCTGCTGGGTCTGGGGGCTGCCTGCTGGTTTGCAACGGGTCTGCTTGGGATCACCCTGGTGGATATCGCTGCCGTCTGGGAAAATATTAAAGTGGTGATGGTTGAGGCGATGAGCCACACGCCACCAGACTGGCCGATGGTGATTACCTGATCCCTGACGGAATAAAAAAACCCAGACGATAGTCTGGGTTTTTTGTTTCAAGCACGCGGAAATCAGAACGGAATGTCGTCGTCGAAATCCATTGGCGGTTCGTTAGACGGTGCCGGGGCTGACTGCTGCTGCGGACGAGACTGCGCGCCGCCGCTGAACTGGTTGCCGCCCTGCGGCTGCTGAGGCTGACCCCAACCACCCTGCTGCTGGCTCTGACCGCCACCAGCCGGTGCGCCACCGCCCTGACGGCCACCCAGCATCTGCATGGTGCCGCCCACGTTCACCACCACTTCAGTGGTGTACTTCTCAGCGCCGGACTGATCGGTCCATTTGCGGGTACGCAGCTGGCCTTCAATATAGACCTGAGAACCTTTACGCAGATACTCACCAGCCACTTCGGCCAGTTTGCCAAACAGCACAACGCGGTGCCATTCGGTCTGCTCTTTCATCTCACCGGTCGCTTTATCACGCCAGGATTCGGAAGTAGCCAGCGTAATGTTGGCAACTGCGCCACCACTCGGCATGTAGCGTACTTCCGGGTCCTGGCCCAGATTACCGACGAGAATCACCTTGTTTACGCCTCTGCTGGCCATGTTCGTGTCTCCTGAATACGTTTCTTAATAGTGTAAACGCGCGAGTGTACCATTTCCATGCTGCACTTTGATAGTTGCGTAGCACGTTCCAGAGTTCTCCCGCAACTCGACATTGTTACACAGCGAATCAGAAAATGCATTCCAATACTGTATATTCAAACAGGTCAAATTGTGTCATAATTAGCCGTTTCTGACAGCCGTTTGTCCTTCAAACAAACCAGGCAATCCGTGTTCCAACCGGGAAAGGTGAATGGATAAGATCGAAGTTCGGGGCGCCCGCACCCACAATCTCAAGAATATCAACCTCATAATCCCTCGCGACAAGCTCATTGTCGTGACCGGGCTTTCGGGGTCTGGCAAATCCTCACTGGCTTTCGACACCTTGTATGCCGAAGGACAGCGTCGTTACGTTGAGTCGCTCTCTGCGTACGCGCGTCAGTTCCTGTCGCTGATGGAAAAACCGGATGTCGACCATATCGAAGGGTTGTCGCCTGCTATCTCTATTGAGCAGAAGTCCACCTCGCATAACCCGCGTTCAACGGTCGGTACCATTACCGAAATCCATGACTACCTGCGTCTGCTGTATGCACGCGTCGGCGAACCGCGCTGCCCGGACCACGACGTCCCGCTGGCGGCACAGACCGTGAGCCAGATGGTGGATAACGTGCTGTCGCAGCCGGAAGGCAAACGCCTGATGCTGCTGGCGCCGATCATTAAAGAGCGTAAGGGTGAACACACCAAAACGCTGGAAAACCTGGCAAGCCAGGGCTACATCCGCGCCCGTATCGACGGCGAAGTGTGCGACCTGTCGGATCCGCCCAAGCTGGAACTGCAGAAGAAGCACACCATTGAAGTCGTGATTGACCGCTTCAAGGTGCGCGACGATCTCGCCACGCGCCTGGCGGAATCGTTCGAAACGGCGCTGGAACTCTCCGGCGGCACGGCCGTGGTCTCCGACATGGACGACCCGAAAGCGGAAGAGCTGCTCTTCTCCGCCAACTTTGCCTGCCCGATTTGCGGCTACAGCATGCGCGAGCTGGAACCGCGCCTGTTCTCCTTTAACAACCCGGCGGGCGCGTGCCCGACGTGTGACGGCCTGGGCGTGCAGCAGTATTTCGACCCGGACCGTGTGATCCAGAACCCGGAGCTGTCGCTGGCGGGCGGGGCCATTCGCGGCTGGGACAAGCGTAACTTCTATTACTTCCAGATGCTGAAGTCGCTGGCAGAGCACTACAAGTTCGACGTTGAAGCGCCGTGGGCGAGCCTGAGTGCGAACGTGCACAAAGTGATCCTGTTCGGTTCCGGTAAAGAGAACATCGAGTTCAAATACATGAACGATCGCGGCGATACCTCCGTGCGTCGCCACCCGTTCGAAGGGGTGCTGCACAACATGGAGCGCCGCTACAAAGAGACCGAGTCCAGCGCGGTGCGCGAGGAGCTGGCGAAGTTCATCAGCAACCGCTCCTGCGCCACCTGCGAGGGCACGCGCCTGCGTCGCGAAGCGCGCCACGTGTTTGTGGAAAACACGGCGCTGCCGACCATCTCGGACATGAGCATCGGCCACGCGATGGACTTCTTCAACAACCTGAAGCTCTCCGGCCAGCGTGCGAAAATTGCCGAAAAAGTGCTGAAGGAGATTGGCGATCGCCTGAAGTTCCTCGTGAACGTCGGCCTGAACTACCTGACGCTTTCCCGCTCGGCAGAAACGCTCTCCGGCGGTGAAGCCCAGCGTATCCGCCTGGCCAGCCAGATTGGTGCGGGCCTGGTCGGCGTCATGTACGTGCTGGATGAGCCGTCCATCGGCCTGCACCAGCGCGACAACGAGCGTCTGCTCGGCACGCTGGTTCACCTGCGCAACCTCGGCAACACGGTGATCGTGGTCGAGCACGATGAAGATGCGATCCGCGCGGCGGACCACGTCATCGACATTGGTCCGGGCGCAGGCGTGCACGGTGGTCAGGTCGTTGCGGAAGGGACGCTAAAGGACATTATGGCGGTGCCCGAGTCGCTGACCGGCCAGTACATGAGCGGCAAGCGCAAGATTGAAGTGCCAAAACAGCGCGTGGCGGCCGACCCGGAAAAAGTGCTGAAGCTGACCGGCGCGCGCGGCAACAACCTGAAAGACGTCACCCTGACGCTGCCGGTGGGCCTGTTTACCTGTATCACCGGCGTGTCCGGTTCCGGTAAATCGACGCTGATCAACGATACCCTGTTCCCGATTGCGCAGACGGCCCTGAACGGCGCGACGCTGGCCGAGCCTGCGCCGTACCGCGACATCCAGGGGCTGGAGCATTTCGATAAGGTTATCGACATTGACCAGAGCCCGATTGGCCGAACCCCGCGCTCTAACCCGGCGACCTATACCGGCGTCTTCACGCCCGTACGCGAACTGTTTGCCGGCGTGCCGGAAGCGCGTTCGCGCGGGTATACGCCGGGACGCTTCAGCTTTAACGTGCGCGGAGGTCGCTGCGAAGCGTGCCAGGGCGACGGCGTGATCAAGGTTGAGATGCACTTCCTGCCGGATATCTACGTCCCGTGCGACCAGTGCAAAGGCAAACGCTATAACCGCGAAACGCTGGAAATTAAGTACAAGGGCAAGACCATCCACGAAGTGCTGGACATGACCATCGAAGAGGCGCGCGAGTTCTTTGACGCCGTCCCTGCGCTGGCGCGTAAGCTGCAGACGCTGATGGACGTCGGCCTGACCTACATTCGTCTGGGGCAGTCGGCAACCACGCTGTCCGGCGGTGAAGCCCAGCGCGTGAAGCTGGCGCGCGAGCTGTCAAAACGCGGCACCGGCCAGACGCTCTACATTCTGGACGAGCCGACCACCGGCCTGCACTTTGCCGATATCCAGCAGCTGCTCGACGTGCTGCATCAGCTGCGCGATCAGGGCAACACGATCGTGGTCATCGAACATAACCTGGACGTGATTAAAACCGCGGACTGGATTGTCGATCTCGGCCCGGAAGGCGGCAGCGGCGGCGGTGAAATTCTCGTCTCCGGTACGCCAGAGACGGTTGCAGAGTGCGAAGCCTCGCACACCGCGCGCTTCCTTAAGCCGTTGCTGTAATTGTCACACGGAGAGCTGCTGTCGGGTGGATTCCGGCAGCAGCTCAACCGCCTGCTGATAGGACGCGTCCACCAGGTAGTAAATTTGAGAGCCTGGAATCGTTCCATCCAGATAGACGGTGCTCCAGTGCGCCTTATTGAGATGCTTGCTCGGCCTCACGTCATCATGCTGCTGGCGTAGCAAATCCGCCAGTTCCGGGCTGGTTTTCAGCGACGCCGCAGGACGGCCGTCCACCTCTTTCACCATCGCAAACAGCACATCACCCACCTTAATCTGCGTGGCTTTCCAGTCGCTGTGAACGCTCTGCTCCGCGCCGGGCTTGCTCATGCAGTACTGAAGTATCTCCGAAATTGTCATCTTTATTCCCCTTGTAGCGTGGCGATAATTTTACGCGAACCACCGTGAATGCGATGCTCCATGATGAAAGACGAATCTTTCTAAGTGTGCAGCAAGAAGACGAAAGGTAAAACCCGCGGCAGCGAGATTTGATTAAAAAAGAGTTAAACACGCTGCCAGGGACTCAGTACTCGGAGTTGACGATCACCTCTTCGCCAAACTTTCCGGCCATCGGCAGCGGTCGATAGGTTGAGTTAGAGGCGCGTAACACCCTGATACCTCTGGCTCCCACGTCCTGCGCGGCGGTAATGTCGTTATCCGAATCGCCGTAGAATACTTTGATATTTTTCTTCTCCAGCCACTGGGTTTTGGTGTTTTGCCCCTCTTTGTCGCCGGCAAAAATGACCGGGTTCATGCTGGCTGCCGGGATCTGGAAATCATCCTGCAGGGTTTTAGAGACGGTTTCTGTTTTGGTCTGACTGCGGCCGGTCACAAAATAAATGCTGTCACCGCGCTTCACGTGCATGGCAATCAGCGCGCGGGCAACCTCTTTCGGGATGCTGTACTCGTCCCAGCCGTTATTCATTTTTTCCCAGAACTCCGGGTTCTTCAGATACGCTTCGCTGTCCGGTGAATACGTTTTCTTACCGCGCCAGAAGCCGGGGCTGGAGAACAGCACGGTATCGTCAATGTCGAAGCCCACGGCCATTGGCGCACGGCCCATCAGGCTGTTTTCGATTTGGGCCACGGAAACCCAGTGAATGGGCGCCTGCTCGGCAAGCATGGCGGCGGTGGTGCCGGTGTAAAGCGGCGTCGGGGCCGAAGCACGGGCGACGACGGCGCTATTAAGTGAGAACAATAAGCAGGCGGCGCTGAGCGCCAGTGTGATCTTGCGCATATTTTCCCCTGAATATTCAGCTTGTTATCGTTTTATTTTGAGCGAATGGTCAAAAAACTATCCGACCATAACCCCAGCGGGAGGTGAAGGGAAGGAGTTTTTGCTTATGGAGCGGAATAAAAAAGAAGGCGATCACAAAGCGCAGAAGAAACGCGTAGGCCCGGTAAGCGAAGCGCCACCGGGCGAATGACCGGCACCGGCGAACAAAAAAGCCGGGTGGCGGCTGCGCCTTACCCGGCCTACATATAGCATACAAGTAAGTGAATACTTACATCACTGCGGCAAACGCCTGCGCTACGCGGTGAACGTTGCTGGCATTCAGGCCCGCCACGCACATACGGCCGCTGGCGATCAGGTAGACGCCGAACTCTTCGCGCAGGCGATCGACCTGCGCCGCGCTCAGTCCGGTATAGCTGAACATCCCGCGCTGCTTGAGCAGATAGTCGAAGTTATGCCCAGGCACGGCCTCTTTCAGCACGTTAACCAGCTCCTGACGCATCGACAGAATCCGCTTGCGCATGGATTCCACCTCGGCGAGCCAGTTGGCTTTCAGCTTTTCGTCACCGAGAACCGTCGCCACCACCTGCGCACCAAAGTTTGGCGGGCTGGAGTAAATACGGCGCACCGTCGCCTTCAGCTGGCCCAGCACGCGGCTTGCCGCTTCGGCGTCTTCACACACCACGGACAGGCCGCCAACGCGCTCGCCGTACAGGGAGAAGATTTTAGAGAAGGAGTTACTCACCAGAGCAGGCAGCCCGGCGCTGGCCACCGCGCGGATGGCATAGGCATCGTCTTCCATACCCGCGCCAAAGCCCTGATAGGCAATGTCGAGGAAGGGGATCAGATTACGGGCCTTCAGCACCTCTATCACCGCATCCCACTGCTCATTGGTGAGATCCGCCCCGGTCGGGTTATGGCAGCACGGATGCAACAGCACAATGCTGCGCTCCGGCAGGGTGTGCAGTTTTTCCAGCAGCGCCTCAACGCGCACGCCGTTAGTTTCGCTGTCGAACCACGGATAGGTCCCGACCTTAAAGCCTGCGCCCTCGAAGATCGCAACGTGGTTTTCCCACGTCGGATCGCTGACCCACACGCCTGAATCCGGGAAGTATTTTTTCAGGAAGTCCGCCCCCACCTTCAGCGCGCCCGAGCCGCCGAGCGTCTGGATAGTCGCCACGCGTTTTTGCGCGAGCACCGCGTGATCGACCCCGAACAGCAGCGGCGCAATGGTGTTGCGATAGGCGTTCAGCCCTTCCATCGGCAGATAAAGAGAAGCGCCGTGTGGAGCCGCGTTCAGGCGCGCTTCGGCTTCGGCAACGGCGTTTAATTGAGGAATGATGCCCTCCTCGTTGTAATACAGACCGATGCTGAGGTTCACTTTATCGCTGCGAGGATCTTCTTTGAAACGCTCCATTAAGGAGAGGATAGGGTCGCCGGCATAGGCGTCAACTTTCTGAAACACGCGATGGTTCTCCGGAATTCGATGAGGCAGGGATTTCAACAATAAACCGGAAGCGGAAGAAGGTCGAGAGGATGTTAATAAAGTTGAAGTGAGGTTAATAACCTCACTTCACAGACTGTTCAGTCAAGGTATTTCATCGCCACCCGCGAGGTCAGGCGCGTGATAAGTTCGTAAGCACTCACTTTGGTGATTTCAGCAATGCGCTCAACGGGCAGTCCTTCCCCCCACAGCACCGCATCATCGCCCGCTTTATCCTGGGCTTCCGGACCCAGATCCACACAAATCATATCCATCGCCACGCGGCCGACGATTTTCACTTCGCGCCCGTTGATCAGAACCGGCGTACCCGACGGTGCGGCACGCGGATAACCGTCGCCGTAGCCCATCGCCACCACGCCGAGACGCGTGTCGCGCTCGCTGGTCCAGGTGCCGCCATAGCCCACCGGCTCTCCCGCTTTGTGCTCACGCACGGCAATCAGCTTTGAAACCAGCGACATGACGGGCTTAAAGCCAAAGTCCGGCCCCCAGGGCCTGTTCTCCAGCGGCGACACGCCGTAAAGAATGATGCCAGGCCGCGCCCAGTCGAAATGCGACTGCGGCCACAGCAGGATCCCACCGGAAGCCGCAATCGAGCGCATCCCCGGCTTGCCTTCGCAGAAGGTATTAAAGATATCCAGCTGCCGCTCGGTCGCGCCGCACTCGGGCTCATCGGCACGGGCGAAGTGGCTAACAATATTCACCGGCTGGCGCACGTTTTTGCACTGGCATAAACGCTGATAAAACGCTTCCGCGCTTTCCGGACGTACGCCCAGACGGTGCATGCCCGTGTCGAGCTTCATCCACACCGTCACCGGCTCGCTCAGCTCGGCGGTTTCAAGCGCGGCCAGCTGTTCTTCGTTGTGTACCGCCGTGTGAAGATGCTGCTGGGCAATGGTCGGCAGATCGCCGGCTTCGAAGAAACCTTCGAGGAGCAGAATCGGTTGGGTAATCCCTCCCGCGCGCAGGCGGAGGGCTTCTTCAAGACGGGCGACGCCAAAGGCGTCGGCATCGGGGAGCGTTCGCGCGGTCTCAAGAAGACCGTGTCCGTAAGCGTTCGCTTTCACGACTGCAACGAGCTTGCTGGCGGGCGCCAGTTCACGCAGACGTTGCAGGTTGTGTCGCAGAGCACGGCGGTTAATGACTACAGTTGCCGCTTGCATTTGAATTCCTTAGAAATTACTCATCATCATATTGAGGACCGGCGTAGTTGTCGAAACGCGACCACTGTCCGTTAAAGGTCAGACGCACCGTCCCGATCGGGCCGTTACGTTGTTTACCAATAATAATTTCGGCGATCCCTTTCAGGTCGCTGTTCTCGTGATAAACCTCATCGCGGTAGATAAACATGATTAAGTCGGCATCCTGCTCGATGGAGCCGGATTCACGCAGATCGGAGTTGACCGGGCGCTTGTCGGCACGTTGTTCCAGAGAGCGGTTAAGCTGCGACAGCGCCACCACCGGCACGTGCAGCTCTTTGGCTAACGCCTTGAGCGAGCGGGAAATTTCTGCAATTTCCAGCGTACGGTTGTCGGAGAGCGACGGTACGCGCATCAGCTGAAGGTAGTCGATCATGATAAGGCCGATGCCGCCGTGTTCGCGGGCGATACGGCGCGCGCGGGAACGGACTTCCGTCGGCGTCAGGCCGGAGGAGTCATCGATGTAGATATTACGTTTTTCCAGCAGAATGCCCATGGTGCCGGAGATACGCGCCCAGTCCTCATCGTCGAGCTGGCCGGTACGGATGCGGGTCTGGTCCACGCGCGACAGCGACGCCAGGGAACGCATCATAATCTGTTCGGAGGGCATCTCAAGACTGAAGATGAGTACCGGCTTATCCTGCAGCATCGCCGCATTTTCGACGAGGTTCATCGCAAATGTCGTTTTACCCATCGACGGACGCGCGGCGACGATAATCAAATCCGACGGCTGCAGGCCGGCGGTTTTCTTGTTGAGATCGTCATAGCCGGTGTTCACGCCGGTGACGCCGTCGTGCGGCTGCTGGAACAGCTGTTCGATACGGGCAACGGTGGCGTCGAGGACATCGGCGATGTTTTTTGGGCCTTCGTCTTTGTTGGCGCGGCTTTCGGCGATTTTGAAGACGCGGGACTCGGCAAGGTCGAGCAGGTCTTCGCTGGTGCGACCCTGCGGATCAAAACCGGCTTCGGCGATCTCGTTCGCCACCGAGATCATCTCGCGGACAACGGCACGTTCGCGCACGATATCGGCGTAAGCGCTGATGTTTGCCGCACTTGGTGTGTTTTTTGACAGTTCTGCCAGATAGGCAAACCCGCCGCAGCTGTCGAGCTGCCCAAGACGTTCCAGCGATTCAGCCAGCGTGATCAGATCGATCGGGCTGCCCGACTCCTGCAGACGCGCCATTTCGGTAAAGATGTGGCGGTGCGGGCGGGTGTAGAAATCTTCCGCCACGACGCGCTCGGCGACGTCGTCCCAGCGCTCGTTATCCAGCATTAAACCGCCCAACACCGACTGTTCCGCTTCAATCGAGTGCGGCGGGACTTTTAACCCTGCGACCTGGAAATCACGCTCGCGAGGTTCAGTCTGTTTGTTGAAGGGTTTGTTTCCTGCCATAGTGAATGGAGTTACCGAGATAAAGAGTGGGTCGAAAGATTACCATATTTTTCTTACGGAGGGAGCATGGCAACGCGCATTGAGTTCCAGAAACACGGCGGTCCGGACGTACTGAAAGCGGTGGAGTTTACCCCTGCCGCGCCCGGCGAGAATGAAATCCAGGTTGAAAACAAAGCCATCGGCATAAACTACATCGACACCTACATTCGCGGCGGTCTCTACCCGCCTCCGTCAATGCCGAGCGGCCTGGGTACCGAAGCGGCCGGTGTCGTCATTAAAGTGGGCAGCGCGGTGAAGCATATTAAAGAGGGCGACCGCGTGGTGTATGCGCAATCTGCGCTGGGCGCTTACAGCTCCGTCCACAACGTTCCGGCGGATAAAGCCGCCCTGCTGCCCAACGCTATCTCCTTTGAACAGGCGGCGGCGTCGTTTCTGAAGGGTTTGACGGTTTACTACCTGCTGCGCAAAACCTATGAAATTAAACCCGACGAGCAGTTCCTGTTTCATGCCGCGGCGGGAGGCGTCGGGCTCATCGCCTGTCAGTGGGCAAAAGCCCTGGGCGCGAAGCTGATCGGCACCGTGGGCAACGCCCAAAAAGCGCAGCGCGCGCTGCAGGCGGGTGCCTGGCAGGTGATTAACTATCGTGAAGAGAGCATCGTTGAGCGGCTGAAGGAGATCACGCACGGTCAAAAAGTGCGCGTGGTGTATGACTCGGTGGGCAAAGATACCTGGGAAGCGTCACTGGACTGCCTGCAGCGTCGCGGGCTGATGGTAAGCTTCGGGAACGCGTCTGGCGCGGTGACGGGCGTTAACTTGGGTATTCTGAACCAAAAGGGCTCACTCTACGTGACGCGCCCTTCCCTGCAGGGTTACATCACCAGCCGGGAAGAACTCGAGGAAGCCAGCAACGAGCTGTTTTCGCTGATCGCCAGCGGCGTAGTTAAGGTGGACGTAGCCGACGCGCAGAAATATGCGCTGACCGATGCGCAGCGCGCGCATGAGGTGCTGGAGAGTCGGGCGACCCAGGGATCGAGCCTGCTGATTCCCTAAGCCCCAAAAAGAAATTGGGCTTCCCGTAGGAAGCCCTTTCTTTTTTTAGTTCGGCTGTATGTAGGGTACAGCACGATGAATTCTGTAGAGGCAGCCATAGTGACAGATTCGATAAGTAAATCCTATTCTGTTCTAAGCCATGCTGCCGGGAAAGTTACAAGTATGTGACGAACCCCTCAATACCTTAGTAACGGAAGCGGTTATTGCGCTGATAAGTCGGCAGTTTTGGCGATTTAATCGCCCGTATCGCCCACACCACCGCAATGGCCAGCAGCAGCCATGGCAGCAGCTTAATGGTCAGGGCAAACAGCCCGCCGATAAACATCACCACCGTCGCCACGACAAGCGCAGCCAGAATGCCGAGCAGCGAAACGCCTGTCGCTAACAGCATGACAAAAAAGCCAATCACAAAAAGTAGTTCCAGCATGGCGATCTCCCACGAGTTCCCGAGTGATACAGTTCGTAATACAAGAATCATGCCAAACTTAACCCATTGTTATGAAAGCAAAACGCCCCGCCATAACAGGCAGGGCGTGGTGAATTTGACGAACTTTTAGCGAAAGTTATCGCTTATCTGCGACCAGTCGCAGCGCATGTTCCAGAACCTCAATATCGGCACCGGCTTTATGCGCATTTTCACTGAGGTAACGACGCCACTGCCGCGCACCAGGAATGCCCTGGAACAGGCCCAACATATGGCGGGTAATGTGGCCGAGATACGTGCCGTTGCTCAGCTCGCGCTCAATGTAAGGGTACATGGCGCGCACGACGGCAACCGGATCGGTGTCTGCGCCTTCAACGCCAAAGATTTCGCGATCGACCGTCGCCAGAATGCCCGGGTTCTGATACGCCTCGCGTCCGACCATCACGCCATCCATATGTACCAGATGCGCTTTGGCCTCTTCCAGCGACTTAATGCCGCCGTTGATCGACATCGTCAGGTGCGGGAAGTCACGCTTTAGCTGATACACGCGCGGATAGTCCAGCGGTGGGATCTCACGGTTCTCTTTCGGACTGAGGCCAGAGAGCCAGGCTTTACGGGCGTGGATGATAAACATCTCGCATTCGCCTTTGCCGGACACCGTGTTGATGAAATCGCACAGGAACTCGTAGCTGTCCTGGTCGTCAATGCCGATACGGGTTTTGACCGTCACCGGAATGGAAACAACATCGCGCATCGCCTTGATACAGTCCGCCACCAGCTGCGCGTTGCCCATCAGGCATGCGCCAAACATGCCGTTTTGCACGCGGTCGGACGGGCAGCCAACGTTGAGGTTAATCTCGTCATAGCCGCGCGCTTCCGCCAGCTTCGCGCACTGCGCCAGCGCGGCCGGATCGCTGCCGCCCAGCTGCAGGGCTACCGGATGCTCCTCTTCGCTATAGGCCAGATAGTCGCCCTTCCCGTGGATGATTGCGCCCGTGGTCACCATTTCGGTGTAGAGCAGCGTATGGCGGGAGAGCTGGCGCAGGAAATAGCGGCAGTGTCTGTCCGTCCAGTCGAGCATCGGCGCAATGGAGAAACGGTGTGCAGGGAAAGCGGTCTGTAATTCTGACGACATGGCGAAGTTTTAAGCATCTGGTGGAAAAGGGGCGCTACTATAGCACAAAGAAAAGCCGGAGGCGCAGCGCCTCCGGTAGACTTTAGAACGTCATGCTCAGCTGAGCCCCGGCGCCCCAGGTTTCGTCTTCACCGTACAGGCCCATCAGGTCAACATGCACGGTATTAAACGGCGCGAAGCCAACACCGCCGGTAAAGACGTTGCTGTCGTTCCCCTTCACGTCCGCGCGATAGCCTGCACGCACCGCCAGCCAGCTCAGCGGCGTTACCTCGGCACCGACGCCAACATACTGCGACGTATCTTCGCTCTTGAAGCCTTTGGTTTCCGTCAGATCGCCATCTGCGGTCAGCGTCACCAGATCGTTGTGCCAGGCGGCACCGGCGGTGACCAGCGGACGGATCTGGTAGGTGTCTTTATAGCTCACCACTTCTCCCGTACGGCCGTTGCGGATGCGGACATCTTTGGTGTCGATATCGCGCGACATCAGGTTTTGACCGCTCACGCCGACCGTCCAGTGTTCGCCGAAATCAGCCGCAATACCGGCATCGACGTTGAAGCCCGTATCGTCAGTGCGGTAGCGGCTGTCGTTCCACTTGTTGCTGTCGTAATCGTAGATTGAGGTGGTGTAGTTATAGACCCAGGTTTTTTGCAGCTTTGGCGTAACCCCCACGGAAACCGGGACGCCGCCAAGGTCAAACTGACGGGCAACGGCAATGCCATAGTCGGACACAATCGCCGCCCGGCCAGACGCCGTTGAATTGAGGTTTTTAGTGATCTGGTCCGTGCCGTTCAGCGCAGCATCCAGGGCAACACCGGCTGCCACCACATTGCTTCGTTGAATACCGCGCAGATAATCAATATCTTGCTGATCGATAGACGAGCTCACCCGGCCATGGGCGTACCCTTTCGCCATAAAGGCGACGGAAAGCACATCGTTAGGGATGCTCACGGCAAGTCCTGCCCCAGCCGTCGCGCGTGCGGTTTTGCCCTTGAGAAAATCCAGCTCATCGGCCAGATCTTTGGCCGCGCCCTGGAACTGGTTGATCGAACCTAACGGATTGGTGATGACTTCTATGGGCGTAAGATTATCAACCACATCCTTATAGTGATTGATTTTGTCGTTGATGGTATCAATCTCATCCTGAAGATTGTCTTCATCCGTCACCTGTACCCCAACGGACGGCAAAATCACCGTCACATCATCATCCGGTTTTGCCTTTGCCAGCAACGCGGGGTTGATTAACGCCCCACTGCCATAGCTCCCGGAGGCAACGCCCGTCCCCCCCATCGCATCACTACGCGCTTCTGTCCAGGTATTGGCTGCTCCCGCCTGATTTGCCATAAACAAGGAAACAGCGATGCTAACCACCGAAAATTTAAAATTTTTTTTCACAGTATGCCCGTTATAGTCTGTTATGAAATAACCCCTGTCTGTTATCACCCAAACAGGAACGAACTATTGCTGTGAATAAGGAGTAAAAGACCCGCTATTTCTGTCCCTAAGTAAAACTCCCTTACGGCCTGTTATATTTTGTGACGGCCCTCAATATTTATAGAAGAGGAAATTATTTTTTCCCAGGTTTTCCATCATGCGGTCCAAAAAACTGGGGTGGGTGGTCTACCCAGCGATCCTCGCGGGTGGCGGCATAGACCGGGTTAAGCGGATAGTAGATGCGATTGTGCTTCTTGTTGGCCTCGCCAACGACCAGCAACCGCACCTCGTCGTCCGTGTTATTGATAAAGGTGTGGCAGACACCCGTTCCGGCAGGAAATCCCACGCTATCGCCCGGTTCAAGTTTCCATAAATAGCCATTAATCCACGCTTCCGGATAACCTTCGAGCACGTAAACGAACTCTTCTTCATCGCTTTCCGCGTGCGGGTAGGACGTCCTGCGCCCGGGCGGTAGCCGCTCATGATGAATGCCGATGCGCCCGAGCCCGAGCTTGCGAGCCAGCGGTGCGCCGATAGAAAACCGCTCATCGCTATCTGGATAGGTCGAGTCATCCGCGCCTTCCACGTCGCGCCAGTGCCGAATACAGTCAGGTCTTTTCATTATGAATCTCCCGGTTTGCGATGGGTCAGGTATAGCACAGACTGGCGGATCTCGGTGTTTTTACCAGAACATGGTAAAGTGGGGGTTTTCCGTCCTATTACATCCGGGGTGCTACATGGATAAGTCCACAAAAGAGCTGTTAGCGCAGGCCGAAAAGCTGTGCGCGCAACGCAATGTGCGCCTGACTCCACAGCGCCTTGAAGTGCTACGCCTGATGAGTCTGCAACAGGGTGCAATCAGCGCCTATGACCTGTTAGATCTGCTCCGTGAAAGCGAGCCGCAGGCGAAACCACCCACGGTGTATCGCGCGCTGGATTTCCTGCTGGAACAGGGTTTTGTCCACAAAGTCGAGTCCACAAACAGCTACGTGCTGTGTCATCTTTTCGATCAGCCCACTCACACATCCGCTATGTTTATCTGCGACCGTTGTGGCGTGGTGAAAGAAGAAGCTGCGGAAGGCGTGGAAGACATTATGCATACGCTGGCGGCAAGAATGGGCTTTGCCCTGCGTCATAATGTGATTGAAGCACACGGGTTGTGTTCGGCGTGTGTTGAGGTGGAAGCCTGTCGACATCAGGATGCGTGCCAACACGACCACTCTATACTGGTGAAGAAAAAGCCGCGTTAACGGCAAAAGAAAAGGCGGCTTAGAGCCGCCCTGTGGGTTATTTCGCGTTACCAGCGGTAGTCGTTACGGGTTTCCCAGTCTTTGACTTCGTTTTCCGCCTGATCTTTCGCATAGCCGTAACGTTCCTGAATTTTACCGACAAGCTGATCGCGTTTACCTTCAATGACGGTCATATCGTCATCGGTCAGCTTACCCCACTTTTCTTTCGCTTTACCTTTGAACTGCTTCCAGTTGCCGCCGATTTCGTCTTTATTCATCATCGTGTCCTCTTAGTTAAGCGTCGGGTCGTAACGTCCGTTACGTTCTTTTCTGCTGGACGTGATATTTATTGTAGTTAAGGATTCGGCGGTTAATTTCATATTCGGAATCTTTAACCGTCACGATATATCGTGGCGGGAGGAGAACCAGGTATTGTTTTGCCAGTGGCGATGCCAGATAAAGGCCAGCGACAGGCCTCGCAGAGAGAGAAACACCGCCAGCGCCAGCCATAAACCGTGATTGCCCAGCCAGGGGAGCGTCAGCAGGGTCAGGCCAAACCCTGCCGCCGCAACGGCCATGCTGTTACGCATCTCCGCCCCGCGCGTTGCGCCAATAAACATGCCGTCCAGCAGATAACACCAGACGCCGACCACCGGTAAAATGACTTGCCAGATGAGATAGTGGCTCGCCAGTTCGCGCAGCGCAGGGAGAGACGTAAGCAACGCGACAATCTGCTCGCCAAAGCAGGCGTAAACCAGGCCGAACGCCAGCGCCACTAGCCCAGACTGCCGGCAGGCTGCCCGCCAGACGTCCCGAAGCTGCCCGCTTTCCCGCGCGCCGTACGCCTGCCCGGAATGCGCTTCTACCGCATAGACAAAGCCGTCCAGCGCGTAGGCGGTAAAGGTCAAAAGCGTCATCAATACCGCGTTGACCGCGACGATTTCTGGCCCCAGCCGGGCCCCAAAGACGGTTAGCGCGCCGAAACAGAGCTGAAGCAGCAGCGAGCGCAGCATGATGTCCCGGTTAAGCGCCAGCAGCTTGCGGATATTGCCACGCCATGCGGTTTTGAGCAGCGCCAGGGAGATCCCGCGCATCGCCAGCAGCCGCCAGACCATCCACAGACCAATAATAAAGGTTCCGTATTCGGCGATTGCCGTCGCCAGCGCCGCGCCCTGCACGTTCATGTGCAGGCCCATCACCAGCCAGACATCCAGCACAATGTTGAGCAGATTGCCCACCACCAGCAAAATCACCGGGGCGCGGGCGTACTGTACGCCCAGCAGCCACCCCAGCAGAACCAGATTGGCCAGCGAGGCGGGGGCGCTGAGCCAGCGGATTTCGAGGAAACGTCGCGCCTGGGTCAGCACCGCCTCGCTGCCGCCAACAACATGCAGCGCCAGGTCGATGAGGGGCGCACGCAATAAAACAATTAACGCCCCCGCGCCAAGCGCAAGGATCAGCGGCTGGACCAGCGCGCGCGCCAGGCGCAGCGGATCTTTCGCACCGTACGCCTGCGCCGTGAGTCCGGTGGTGCTCATGCGCAAAAAGAGCAGCAGCATAAACAGGAAGCTTGTTGCCGTCGCGCCAATCGCCACGCCGCCAAGATAAACCGGTGAATCCAGATGGCCGATAACGGCAGTATCAACCAGCCCAAGCAGAGGCACGGTAATATTGGAGAAAATCATCGGCAGTGCAAGACGCCACAATGCCTTATCGGATGCCGTCAGCAGTGACATGAAAAATACCGGAAGTGGGGAATGAAGCAGGCTACAGCGGCGCCATAGCCTGTCAGGAAGAGGTTACAGCCATTCACCGTTGCGAATCACCCCAACCGCCAGTCCTTCGATAGAGAAGTTCTGTTCGCGGAGGTCGACTAAAATGGGTGAGAACTCGCTGTTTTCAGGCAGCAACTGTACGCTGTTACCCTGTTTTTTCAGACGCTTAACGGTCACTTCGTCATCGATGCGCGCCACAACCACCTGGCCGTTTCGCACATCCTGAGTTTTATGCACCGCAAGCAGATCGCCATCGAGGATACCGATGTCTTTCATCGACATGCCGCTGACGCGCAGCAGAAAATCAGCGCTCGGTTTGAACATGCCAGGATCGACCTGATAGTGGCCTTCAATATGCTGCTGAGCCAGTAAAGGCTCACCGGCAGCAACACGGCCTATCAGCGGAATGCCGGTCTCTTCTTCCACCAGCAGGCGGATACCGCGTGACGCGCCCGAGACAATTTCAATCACGCCCTTACGCGCCAGCGCTTTCAGGTGTTCTTCGGCAGCATTTGGAGAACGGAAGCCCAGACGCTGCGCGATTTCCGCACGCGTGGGTGGCATACCCGTCTGGCCGATATGATCCCGAATGAGATCAAACACCTCTTGCTGCCTGGTCGTTAACGCTTTCATTCCGCCCCCTGGGTGTATATACAGTTATGCTGTGAGTATATACAGTCAAAGGTGATTTTGGAATCAAAAACTGCACAAAAAACCAGGGACTTAATTATTCCTCGAGGCTCATCGGAAATGTGACCAAAGCAGCGTGACCCAGGTAATGGCAGCAGTGATAATCGCCAGCAGCACAGCGGCAGAACCCATATCCTTCGCGCGGCCGGAAAGTTCGTGGAAGTCAGAGCCGATACGGTCGACCACGGCCTCAATAGCGCTATTGAGAATTTCCACTATCATCACCAGAAGTACGGAACCGATGAGAAGCACGCGGGTAACGGCATCTACATCAAGGAAACAGGCGATGATCACCGCGATGATAGCGGCGACGCCCTCCTGGCGAAAGGCGGCTTCGTTGATCCACGCGGCACGGAAACCTTTCCATGAATAGCCGGCGGCTTTAATGATACGCGTTAACCCAGTGGTATTATTGGCCATTAAAAGAACCTTTTAAGAAAAAAAGCGTCAGTAACAGGAACTGTAGCGCGTTTCGCTACAGCCTGAAGTATGACGGGTAACAACAGAAATTTTGCGCGCTTTCTGTTATCCTTGCGCCGCAATTGCATTATTAACCAGAGGCTTTACATCGTTTATGTCCGGCTGGCCACGAATTTACTACAAATTACTTAATTTACCATTAAGCATCCTGGTAAAAAGCAAGTCTATCCCAGCAGAACCCGCGCTGGAATTGGGACTCGATACGTCGCGTCCTATTATGTACGTTTTGCCTTATAACTCGAAGGCAGACTTACTGACGCTTCGCGCCCAGTGTCTGGCGCATGATTTACCTGACCCGCTTGAACCGCTGGAAGTCGACGGCACGCTGCTGCCGCGCTACGTGTTCATTCACGGTGGACCGCGCGTGTTTACCTATTACACGCCGAAAGAAGAGTCCATCAAGCTGTTCCATGACTATCTTGACCTGCACCGCAGCAACCCCGATCTGGATGTGCAGATGGTGCCGGTATCGGTGATGTTTGGTCGTCGTCCGGGCCGTGAAAAAGGTGAAGAGAATCCGCCGCTGCGCATGCTTAACGGTATCCAGAAGTTCTTCGCGGTCTCCTGGCTGGGGCGCGACAGCTTTGTGCGCTTCTCCCCTTCGGTTTCGCTACGTCGCATGGCGGACGAGCACGGCACCGACAAAATCATCGCGCAAAAACTGGCGCGCGTAGCGCGTATGCACTTCGCCCGTCAGCGCCTGGCGGCAGTAGGACCACGCCTCCCGGCCCGTCAGGATCTGTTCAACAAGCTGTTGGCCTCCAAAGCGATTGCCCGCGCCGTTGAAGACGAAGCGCGCAGCAAGAAGATTTCGCATGAGAAAGCCCAGCAGAACGCCATTGCGCTGATGGAAGAGATTGCCGCGAACTTCTCTTACGAGATGATTCGCCTGTCCGATCGTATTCTCGGCTTTACGTGGAACCGCCTCTACCAGGGCATCAACGTTCACAACGCCGAGCGCGTGCGTCAGCTGGCGCATGATGGCCATGAGATTGTCTATGTCCCCTGCCACCGCAGCCACATGGACTACCTGCTTCTCTCATACGTGCTCTATCACCAGGGGCTTGTACCGCCGCACATCGCAGCCGGTATCAACCTGAACTTCTGGCCAGCGGGCCCGATCTTCCGCCGCCTGGGCGCGTTCTTTATCCGTCGTACCTTTAAGGGCAACAAGCTCTACTCCACCGTGTTCCGCGAGTATCTGGGCGAGCTGTTTAGCCGCGGCTATTCCGTTGAGTACTTCGTTGAGGGCGGTCGCTCGCGCACCGGACGTCTGCTCGATCCGAAGACCGGCACGCTGTCGATGACCATCCAGGCGATGCTGCGCGGCGGAACCCGTCCGATCACGCTGGTGCCTATTTACATCGGCTATGAGCACGTAATGGAAGTGGGCACCTACGCCAAAGAGCTGCGCGGGGCGACCAAAGAGAAAGAGAGCCTGCCGCAGATGCTGCGCGGCCTGAGCAAGCTGCGTAACCTGGGTCAGGGCTACGTTAACTTCGGCGAACCGATGCCGCTGATGACGTACCTGAACCATCACGTTCCGGAGTGGCGCGAGTCCATCGATCCTATCGAAGCGATTCGCCCTGCCTGGCTGACGCCAACGGTCAACGGCATTGCGTCCGAACTGATGGTGCGCATTAACAACGCGGGTGCGGCTAACGCCATGAACCTGTGCTGTACGGCGCTGCTGGCTTCGCGTCAGCGCTCGCTGACCCGCGAACAGCTTACAGAGCAGCTGGATTGCTACCTGGACATGATGCGCAACGTGCCGTATTCCGTTGACTCAACCGTGCCTTCTGCTACCGCCAGCGAGCTTATCGATCACGCGCTGCAGATGAACAAGTTTGAAGTCGAAAAGGACACCATCGGCGACATTATCATTCTGCCGCGCGAGCAGGCAGTGTTGATGACCTACTACCGCAACAACATCACCCACATGCTGATGCTGCCGTCGCTCATGGCGGCTATCATCACCCAGCATCGACGTATTTCACGTCAGGAGCTATTGCGTCACGTTGAGACGCTTTACCCGATGCTGAAAGCGGAGCTGTTCCTGCGCTGGAGTAAAGACGAGCTGGCGGGCGAGCTGGACAAACTGACGGAAGAGCTTCGTCGTCAGGGGCTGATCACCGTTACGAATGACGAGCTGCACATTAATCCGTCTCGCTCCCGAACCCTGCAGCTGCTGGCAGCAGGTGCGCGCGAAACGCTGCAGCGCTACGCCATCACGTTCTGGCTGCTGAGTGCGAACCCGTCTATCAACCGCGGTACGCTGGAGAAAGAGAGCCGGACGCTGGCCCAGCGCCTGTCCGTTCTGCACGGCATTAACGCCCCTGAATTCTTCGACAAAGCGGTCTTCAGTTCCCTGGTGCTGACGCTGCGTGATGAAGGCTTCATCAGCGATACGGGCGATGCCGAGCCGGAAGAGACGCTGAAGGTTTACCAGATGCTGGCAGAGCTGATTACCTCAGACGTGCGCTTGACGATCGAGAGCGCGACGCAGGGCGAGTGATGTAAAAAAGCCGGGTGGTGGTTTCACCTGACCCGGCCTGACATTCCGCATAATATAAAGGCCCGGTAAGCGTTAACGCTACCGGGCCTTATTTTTGAGCCTTCTTAAATCACCGCATTCAGCTCAGCAGCGTGAAAGCAATCATCCCGACAATCGCACCCGTCGTGCCGAGGATGGTTTCCATCAGCGTCCAGGTCTTCAGGGTTTGCGCTTCGGTAGCGCCGGTAAATTTACCGAACAGCCAGAAGCCCGCGTCGTTTACGTGAGAGACCACAATCGAACCGCCCGCGATACAGATAGAGAGCGCGGCCATCTGGGCACCGGAGTAGTTCAGCTGTTCAATCACCGGCATCACCAGACCCACGGCGGTTAAACACGCCACGGTGGCGGAACCCTGGATGATACGCACCGCCGCAGCCAGCACGAAGCAGGTGACCGCAATCGGCAGGCCCATCCCGGTCAGCGCTTCACCCAGAGCCGGACCCACGCCGGAATCCACCAGCACCTGCTTGAACACGCCACCGGCACCGATCACCAGCAGGATAATCCCCGCAGGCTGCAGCGCCGCACCGCAGATCTCCATCACGCGGTCTTTCGGCATCCCCTGACGCATCGCCAGGCCGTAAATCGCCACCAGACACGCCACCAGGATCGCCGTGAACGGGTGACCGATGAACTCAAACCATTCGTACGCGGTAGAGCCTACCGGCACAAAGCGTGCAGCGATGGTTTTCAGGCCCACCAGCACCAGCGGGAGCAGGATCAGCGACAGGCTGAAGCCAAAGGACGGCATTTTGCCTTCGCCAAGGTGCGGCTCGGTGATGTCGTCCGGAATGTGCAGCTCAACGTAGCGGCTGATGAAGTTGCCCCACAGCGGACCGGCGATAATCATCCCCGGAATTGCGGCGCACAGGCCAATCAGGATCATCCAGCCAAAGTCGGCGTGCATCTGGGATGCCAGCAGCATCGGCGCAGGCCCCGGCAGCAGGAACGCTGCGGCCGCCGCCACGCCCGCAAACAGCGGAATGACCAGCTTCACGAGGTTAGTGCCGGTATGGCGCGCCATGGAGAACGCGACGCTGATGAGCAGCACAACGGCCACTTCGAAGAACAGCGGCAGGGCGCAAATCAGGCCCGCCAAGCCAATCGCATAGTGCGCGCGGCTGTGGCCAAAAGATTTCAGCATCTTGACGGCAATCTGGTCGACCGCGCCCGTCTCGTGCAAAATCTTGCCAAACATCGCGCCGAGCGCGACCACAATCGCCAGGAAGCCCAGCGTGCCGCCCATACCTTTTTCCATCGTCGCGGCGATCTTGTCGAGCGGCATACCGGAAAAGAGACCTGCACCAATAGACACCACCATCAAAGCAACAAAGGCGTGCATACGCGCCTTCATTACTAAAAACAGCAGCAGCAAAACCGAACCCACTGCTGTCAAAACTAACGTTAATGTACTCAAAACTTACTGCCTTTTATTGATGACCTCGATGGTGCTGGCAACAACACCCTCCAGTGACTGATCGATATCAACCACTAAAACGTCCTTCTCGTCTTCACCCGGCTCCTGCAGCGCGTCGAACTGCGTCACCAGCATCTGGGTTTTGAAGAAGTGCCCTTTACGCGCCTTCAGGCGGCTTTCAATGACCTCGAAGTCCCCTTTCAGGTAGATGAAAGAGAGGTTCGGGTTGCCGTCGCGCAGCAGGTCGCGGTAGGTTTTTTTCAGCGCGGAGCAGACGATCAGCGAAACTTTGTTGGTGCGCTGCATAGCAAACGCGGCGTCGTTCAGCGCCTGCAACCACGGCTTGCGGTCGTCGTCGTTCAGCGGCTCGCCGGAGGCCATTTTCATGATGTTGCTGCGCGGGTGGAGGAAGTCGCCATCAAGAAACGCAGCCTGGAGTTGATGCGCCACTTCGCTGGCTACGGCTGATTTCCCGCTACCGGAAACGCCCATCAGGACGTAGACGTGGTGATCGTGATTAGTCGTGCTCAAAGGGTGTCCCTCAGTCAATTGTTACGGGTAACAGTTATCGGTAACATTGTCCTGCCGGGGCAAAAGAGAAGCAATATCCAAACGTGCGCGAAGTGAATAAGTGTGAGCTACTTCAAATTTGTCAGTTCAAATAGATCCACCCGGTGACAAGGTGAAACCTAAATCTAACATTTTTGGGGTCACCGTCTCGCCACGAATGCGCGCCAGCAGGCGTTCTGCGCCAATGCGGCCCATGCGTTCACGCGGGGTCAGGACGCTCGCCAGACGCGGCTCCATCACCTGGCCAATGTCGTGGCCGTGGAAACCGGCGATCGCCATATCATCAGGGATCTTGAGCCCCAGACGCTGGCATTCAAACGCCGCGCCGACCGCAAGGTCATCGTTGGTACAGAAAATACCGTCCAGTTGCGGATACTCGCGTCGCGCCTGACGCATCAGCTCAATACCCGACGTGTAGGAAGAGGACTGCTCCACCATCACGCTGTACGGGGTTAAGTTCGCGTCGAGCATCGCCTGCTCGTATCCCTTCTGTTTGATGATAGTACGTTCATCAAGACGCGCACCCAGGTAGGCGATATGACGATGCCCGCGGGCGATGATGGCCGCCGTCATCTGGCGCGCCGCTTCGAAGTTATCAAAGCCAACGGCGATGTCGAGGCACGGCGACTGGCTGTCCATCAGCTCCACCACCGGGATACCGGCCACTTCAATCATTTTGAGCGTGCGGGCAGTGTGGGTTCGTTCGGTTAAAATCAGGCCGTCAATGTTCCAGGAAAGCATCGATTCAAGACGTTCCTCTTCCAGTTCCGGCTTGTACCCGTAGTGGGCGAGCATGGTCTGGTAGCCAAACGCATCGGTGACGCTTTCGATTCCGCGTAATACTTCGGCGAAAACCTGGTTGGTCAAGGAAGGGAGTAGAACGCCCACCGCGCGGCTGGTCGCATTGGAGAGAATATCGGGTGCGCGGTTGGGGATATAACCCAGTTCATCAAGGGCTGCGGCAATCTTGCCACGCAACGCCACGGAAACCTGTTCCGGGTTACGTAAAAACCGGCTGACCGTCATTTTGGTCACACCGACGCGATCGGCGACATCCTGAAGTACGGGGCGTTTCTTTTTCATCGTCCTGAGAAATCTTGAAGAGAGAGATTTTCTCAGTTTATCACGGACAAAGCTCAACCTTCCCCGTTTAAAGGGAAGGTTGAGAAATTATTTAGACCGGCGGCAGGTCAAACAGCAGAATTTCGCTTTCGCTGTCCGCATGCACGGAGAGCGCCTGCTCATCCCAGATGGCCAGGCCATCGGCGGTGGTTGCTTTGGTGCCGTTGATGGACACTTCGCCTTTCACCACCTGGATCCAGACGCGGCGGTTAGCGGCAATCTGATACACGGACTGTTCATCTTTCGCCAGCGCCCAGCGGTATAGCTCCATGTCCTGATGCACTTTCAGGGAACCTTCACGCGCATCCGGGGACAGCACCAGCTGTTTGCCCTGTTTGGCGTCGAAGCGGCGCTGCTCGTAGCGCGGCGTGATGCCGGTCTCTTCTGGAATGATCCAGATTTGATACAGGTGCAGTTTTTCCGTTTTGCTCGGGTTGTACTCGGAGTGACGCACCCCGGTACCCGCGCTCATGATCTGGAACTCGCCCGCCGGAACCTGCTCTTTGTTGCCCATGCTGTCCTGGTGCTCAACCGCCCCTTCCAGCACATAGGTCAGGATTTCCATGTCTTTGTGCGGGTGGGTACCGAAGCCCTGTCCTGCATCGATCACGTCGTCGTTAATCACGCGCAGTGCGGAGAAACCCATGAAGTTTGGGTCGTAGTAGTCGGCAAACGAGAATGAATGCCATGAGTCCAGCCAGCCATGATTCGCGTGACCACGTTCGTTTGCTTTGCGTAAGTAGATCATTGTTTTCACCCTCAGTTCGTTTCGATGGAGTAAGTGTGGACGCAAACGGTCTGGGATGATAGAGGGTGAAAATTGACTCCTCTGTTCAAAAATTATGAACAAGCGCAGAGGAGCCTTTTTTGCTTATTTCGCGAGGGTTACCGTGGCAGGAGAAGCCTGTTCGAAGGCCCGCTCAAGGATTTCCAGGTTGGTCAGAACGTCAGATTCCTTGACGTAATTCGACGCGCCGGATGTGAGGGTTTCATACAGCGCATCGTACACGCGGCCATAGTCGCCGGTTTCCGGTTGCAGCTCTTCCCTGACCGTTTCGCCCTCGTCGTTCACATACTCCAGCACGCCCACGGAATCATCCGCGGCAAAGCCCGGCTCACCGGGCATGATATTGGCCTTCAGGCTGGTCTCCTGCTGGTCAATACCGTACTTGATGAACGAGCCTCGGGTGCCGTGAACGATAAATTTCGGGTAGTCGATCTTCACCAGGTGGCTGGTCTTGACGATGGCCTTCAGGTCACCGTAGAACAGCTGCGCTTCAAAGGTGTCGTCCGGGTTGGCTTTATTGCGCAGGCTGCGGATGTCATACGCCACGTGGTCCGGTCGGCCAAAGAGGGAGATGATCTGGTCCATGGTGTGTACACCCAGGCCGTAAAACGAGCCGTCCTGCGGCAGGCCGGGCTGGGTCTCCGCCACCGGGCGGTAGTAATCGAAGTGGCTTTCAATTTCCACGATGTCGCCGAGCCTGCCGCTTTCAATCGCTTTTTTCGCCGTCAGGAAGCAGCTGTCGAAGCGGCGGTTCTGATACGGCGTAACGGTCAGGCCTTTAGTTTTCGCCAGCGCGAACAGCGCTTTTGCTTCGGCAATCGTCGGGGTGAAGGGCTTTTCTACCAGCACATTTTTGCCCGCTTCCAGCGCGCGCTTCGCATACTCAAAATGGCTGTCGGCGTGGGTGCAGACGACAACCAGTTTGACCTGCGGGTTGTTAAGCACGTCATCCAGATCGCTGGTGAAATGAATGTGGGAATACTGCGGGGATTGCTCTTCCGGCTTCGCGCGGCGGCGGTAGATATGGGCCACGTGCCAGCGGTCTCTACGGTTGAGGACATACGGCAGGTGGTAGCGGGTCGTGCTTTTACCAAATCCAATAAATGCGCAATGTAACGTCATGGCTCAGTCCTTTTGGAAGGTTACTGAGTGCAACCATAGCGCAAGTTTTGCCCTCACCCCAGCCCTCTCCCACGTGGAGAGGGAGAAAAAAGACAAAAAAAAGCCAGCTATAAGCTGGCTAAAGTAATACTGGAAGCAATGTGAGCAATGTCGTGCTTTCAGGTTCCCGTAGCGGTCTTCCTGAACGCAGAGCAATAATAATCATTCTCATTCGCACTTGTCCAATACTTTTTGCAAAAATTAGCAGTTGACGCACATTTTAAAGTCATTGATGTTGGAAGGGACTTTTAACTGACTGAGGATAAAGGAATGAGTGAGATAGTGATACGCCATATCGAAGCCAGCGATGCAGAAGCGTTACGTGACATCATGTCGCATCCTGGGGTTTATCACGACACGCTACAAATTCCTCATCCCTCTATGGCCATGTGGCATGAACGCGTCGCGGTGAAACCGGGAAGACGGCATCTGGTTGCGTGTCTGGACGAGCGCGTGGTGGGGCATATGGCGCTGGACATCATGGAAAACCCGCGCCGCAGCCACGTAGCCACCTTTGGCATCAGCGTGGCGGCAGATATGCAGGGGCGCGGCGTCGGAAGCAGGCTGATGACCGAGATGATCAACCTGTGCGACAACTGGCTGCGCGTTGAACGCATCGAGCTCACGGTTTTTGCGGATAACGCGGCCGCCGTTGCGCTGTATCAGCGTTTCGGGTTTGAAATCGAAGGCACCGGCAGAAAATTTGCCCTGCGCAACGGCGTGTATGTGGACGCGTATTATATGGCGCGGATGAAGTGACACACTCCCCTCACCCCGGCCCTCTCCCCATAGGGGCGAGGGAGAAAAAACCGCACCGTGCAATCCCCTCTCCCCTATGGGGAGAGGGTTAGGGTGAGGGGAATAATTAATACCCCGCAGTCAAATCATCCACCGAACGCGGATCCGACGCGCCAAACAGCGCCCCGTCCGGCCCAACCATAATGCTCTGGGTGCTGCCCATCGCCTCTTTCACCGCCACCTTCTGCCCACGCTGCTCCAGCAGTTTAATGGTGTCCGGGCTAAAGCCCTTCTCCACGCGCAGCTCGTCCGGCAGCCACTGGTGATGGAAGCGCGGCGCATTGGTGGCTTCGGCGACGTTCATCCCAAAGTCGATGCTGTTCACCACCATTTGCAGTACGGTGGTGATAATCCGGCTGCCGCCCGGGCTGCCGGTGACCAGCCAGGTCTTACCGTCTTTCACGACAATAGTAGGCGACATGGACGACAGCGGACGCTTCTTCGGCCCGACCGCATTCGCATCGCCGCCGACCAGACCGTAGACGTTCGGCACGCCAGGCTTGGCGGAGAAGTCATCCATCTCGTTGTTCAGCAGGATGCCGCTGTTGCCCGCCACAATCCCGGTCCCGAAGGTGGTGTTGAGCGTATAGGTCACCGCCACCGCGTTACCGTCTTTATCCACCACCGAGAAGTGGGTGGTCTGGTTGCTTTCATACGGCGCCAGCTTGCCGGGGCGGATCTCGCTGGACGGCTTCGCCTTGTTGATGTCGATCTGTTCGGCAATGGATTTGGCATACGCCTTGTTGGTCAGCGCCTGCCACGGCACCTTCACGAAGTCCGGATCGCCGAGGTATTCCGAGCGGTCGGCGTAGGCGCGTTTTTCCGCTTCCGCCATCACCTGCATGGCGTCCGCGCTGCCGAAGCCGAACTTATGCATATCGAAGTTTTCGAGAATATTCAGGATCTGCACGATGTGAATGCCCCCGGAGGACGGCGGTGGCATGGAGAAGACTTCGTAGCCGCGATAGGTGCCACTAATCGGCTCGCGCTCCACCGCCCTGTACTCGGCCAGATCCGCTTTGGTGATCAAGCCGCCGTTTTTCTTCATCTCTTCGGCAATCTGGTCGGCAATCGCCCCTTTATAGAAGGCGTCCGGACCGTGCTCCGCAATCAGCTCCAGGCTTTTGGCGAGGTTCTTCTGCACCAGCTTATCGCCCTTCTTCAGCGGCTCGCCGTCTTTCCAGAAGATGGCCTTGCTGTTTTCGTGGTTCGGAATCACTTCGCTGCCGTAGGTCTTGAGATCGTCCGCCAGCGCGTCGTTGACCACAAAACCGTCTCGGGCCAATTTAATGGCAGGCTGCACCACTTTGTTCAGCGGCATCGTGCCGTATTTCTCCAGCGCCAGCGAGAAGCCCGCCACGGTGCCCGGCGTGCCGCTTGCGAGATGTGAAGTCAGGGATTTTTTGCTGTCGGGGTTACCCTGGTCGTCGAGGAACATATCGCGGGACGCCTGAGCAGGCGCCATCTCGCGGAAGTCGATGGCGGTGGTTTTGCCGTCTTTGGTGCGCAGCATCATAAAGCCGCCGCCGCCCAGGTTCCCCGCCTGCGGGTGCGTAACCGCCAGCGCATAGCCGACGGCGACCGCGGCATCCACCGCGTTACCGCCCTGCCTGAGAATTTCAACGCCCACTTGGGTTGCCAGCGCATCCACGGACGCCACCATGCCGTGGGTTGCCCGCACGGGATGAAAAACATCTTCCTCCACGCCGTAAGAGACCGGAGGTGCAGCGGGCGGGTTGGCCGCCACGCTAAATGTCCCGCCTGCCATCAGCGCGGCGAGGGCGACCCAGCGCAAAAACGTTGGTTTCATGATTATTGTTCTCCAGGTGAAGGGATCCATATTCCCCGCTTAAGCCTGGTTCACAACTCCTAAAAAATCATCGTCATGATGAAATCGGGGTAAACTTAAGAGAGACCTCAACAGGAGGAAATGACAATGAAACGCTTACTGATTCTTACGGCGCTGATCCCGTTTGCCGCCCTCGCACAGCCACTCAACACCATGAACAACCCGAACCAGCAGGGGTATGTCATCCCGAGCCAACAGCGCATGCAGACCGAGATGACGAGCCAGCAGCAGCAGCAAAAAGGGATGCTCAACCAGCAGTTGAAAACGCGGACCCAGATGCAGCAGCAGAGCCTGCAAAACCAGATGAACGCCAACACCCAGCGCGTGCAGCAGGGGCAGATACGCGAGCAGCCGCTGCCGAATAAAAACGGCGGGATGTTAGGCGGGATGACGTCGTCAGGCAGCGGACAGCAGCATATGCTGCCGCCGCAGTCGAACGGCAGTATGCTTAATCCGCAGAACTAAAGTCCGGGCCGATCAGGTCTATGGCATCGGTACAGATGCTGTCCACGCCCCAGCGCAGCAGCTCGGCTGCGCGCTGGGGTTTATTGACGGTATAGACCAGAATATGCAGACCCGCGTCTTTCAGCATCTTCACCCGCGCCTCATCCAGCAGCTTGTGATTAAGATGAATAGAGACACACGCTAAGCGCGTCGTCAGCTCGCGCCAGTCCTCACGCCACGCGTCCAGCAATAGCCCGCGCGGCAGTTCCGGCACCGCCGCCTGAGCCGCCTCCAGCGCGTCGATTTCAAATGATGACAGCAGCGGCGGCGTCATCCCTTCCCATAGCTCACGCGCGGCCAGAGCAATCACTTTGCCCGTCAGCGGCCCGGTGCCGGTGGTCGGTTTGATCTCAATGTTTGCCATCATGCCGTGCTGACGACAGCGGTCCGCCACGTCCGCCAGCAGCGGCAGCGGTTCGCCTTTGAATTCGCCGCTGTACCAGCTTCCGGCGTCCACTTTCAGCAGGTCGCGCCACGGCAATTCTCCCGCCACGCCCCAGCCGTTGCTGGTGCGTTCGAGGTTGTCGTCATGCAGCAGGAAAATCTCGCCGTCCTTCGACAGCTTAGCGTCGAATTCGATCATCGTGTGGCCGTAGCGCGCGCCGACGTCAATCGCCGCCAGCGTGTTTTCCGGCGCCAGCTTACCGCCGCCGCGGTGGGCGACGACGTGGGGATAAGGCCAGTTGCTCATACTCGTTGTCCTGTTTCACCGTCAAACAGGTGCAGATGATTTTCCGGCAGGTGCAGCCACAGCGTGCTGCCTGCTTTCGGGCGCTCCTGATGTGCCAGGCGCACCACCATTTTTTGCTCGCCCCAGCGCCCGTGCGCCAGGTTATCTGCACCCAACATCTCCAGCGTGTCCATCACCAGCGGCACGCCACCGTCCGCCTGAGTGGTTAAACCAATATGTTCCGGGCGGATCCCGAGCGTCATCTTACGCCCGGCGTAGCCACGATAGTACCAGCTGATCGGCAACGCCATCCCGCTTTCCAGCTCAAAATGCGTGCCCGCGCTGCTGATGCGCCCTTCCAGCAGGTTCATCGCCGGGCTGCCGATAAAGCTCGCCACAAAGCGAGTGGCCGGTTTTTCATAAACTTCCACCGGGGTGCCAATCTGCTCGGCGATGCCTTTGTTCATGACCATCACGCGCTGGGCGAGCGTCATGGCTTCGACCTGATCGTGGGTCACGTACAGGGACGTTGTTTTCAGACGACGGTGCAGCTGCTGCAGCTCAAGACGCATCTGCACGCGCAGCTTGGCGTCGAGGTTAGAGAGCGGCTCGTCGAACAGGAATACCGCCGGATCGCGCACGATGGCGCGCCCCATCGCCACGCGCTGGCGCTGGCCGCCGGAAAGCTCGCGCGGCCGGCGCTTGAGCAGGCCGTCCAGCTCCAGAATGCGGGCCGCCTCTTTCACCCGCTCCTCGATATGGCCTTTGCCCATGCCGCGGATTTTCAGCCCCCAGGCCATGTTCTCCTCCACGCTCATGTGCGGATAGAGGGCGTAGTTCTGGAACACCATCGCGATGCCTCTGTCCTTCGGCTCCATCTCGGTGACGCGCTGGCGGTCAATCCAGATATCCCCGGAGGTCACGCGCTCCAGCCCCGCCACCATGCGCAGCAGGGTAGATTTGCCGCAGCCGGACGGGCCGACCATCACGATAAACTCCCCGTCCGCCACGTCGAGCGTGAGCGGCTGAATGACCTGGGTTTTGCCGTCCCAGCTTTTGGTTACTGCCTGAAGTTTTAAGCCTGCCATCTTATTTCTCACTGTCCACTAAACCACGCACAAACGCACGCTGCATGGCTAAAACGATAACGACCGGGGGGATAAGGGTGAGCAGCATCGCCGCCATCACCTGGTTCCAGAGGGTGGTGCCTTCGCCGGTGGCGATCATGCCTTTGATGCCCGCCACGGCGGTGCCGAGGTTGACGTCCTGAATAATCAGCAGCGGCCACAGGTACTGGTTCCAGCCGTAGATAAAGGTGATCACAAACAGCGCCGCAAGGTTGGTTTTCGACAGCGGCAGGACGATATCGCGGAAGAAGCGCATCGGTGACGCGCCGTCGATGCGCGCGGCTTCAATCAGCTCGTCCGGCAGGGTCATAAAGAACTGGCGGAACAGGAAGGTGGCGGTCGCCGAGGCCATCAGCGGCAGGGTTAAGCCCGCATAGCTGTCGAGCATCTTCAGGTTGGCAATCACCTCCACCGTCGGAAAGATTCGCACCTCCACCGGCAGCATCAGGGTGATAAAGATCATCCAGAAGAAGAGGTTGCGCAGCGGAAAGCGGAACCAGACGATGGCGAAGGCCGAGAGCATCGACACCGTGATTTTGCCGACGGTAATGCCGAACGCCATGATGAAGCTGTTGAGCATCATCAGCCAGAACGGCGCGCTGTTTGCGCCTACGCCCTGGGTCCAGATGGTCTTCATGTTCTCGAAAAGATGCCCGCCCGGGATCAGCGTCATCGGCGTGTCGAACACCGCTTTGGTGTCCAGCGTGGCGGCGACGAACGCCACGTACAGCGGAAACAGGATAACGATGATCCCTAAAATCAGCATGGTGTGGCTGAAAATCGTCAGCCCGCGACGGTTCTCAATCATTGGTAGCGCACCTTACTTTCAACATAGCGGAACTGCACCACCGTGAGGATGATGACGAGGAACATCAGCACGACGGACTGCGCGGCGGAGGCGGAGAGATCCAGCCCGGCGAAGCCTTCGCGGTAGATCTTATAGATAAGCGTCGTTGTCGCCTGCACCGGGCCGCCCGCGGTCGCCGCATCGATCACCGGGAAGGTGTCGAAGAAGGCGTATACGAGGTTAACCACCAGCAGGAAGAAGCTCACCGGGGCGATCAGCGGCAGCGACAGCCTGAAGAAGCGACGAATCGGCCCCGCGCCGTCAATGGCGGCGGCTTCCACCAGCGAACGCGGGATGGACTGCAGCGCGGCAAAGAAGAACAGGAAGTTGTAGCTGATCTGCTTCCACACCGAGGCGAACACCACCAGGAACATCGCCTGGCCGCTGTTCTGGGCGTGGTTCCAGTCGTAGCCGAACTCGGCCAGGAAGTGGGTAATCAGCCCGCGGCCGGGGTTAAACAGGAAGATCCACAGTACGGCGGCGACGGCGGGCGCCACGGCATAAGGCAGCAACATCAGGGTCTGATACAGGCGGCTGCCGCGCACCACGTAATCCACCAGCGCGGCGAAAAACAGCGAGGCGACCAGACCGCTGACGGTGACCAGCGCGCTGAACTTCATCGTCGTCCAGAAGGAGTCCAGATAGTAGCTGTCGTGGAACAGCGCGGTGAAGTTGTCCAGGCCCACAAACTGGCTGGACAGCCCGAACGGGTCGACGCTTTGTACCGAATACCACAGCGCTTCGCCCGCAGGCCAGATAAAGAAGATAACGGTGATGACCAGCTGAGGCGCGACCAGAAGATACGGCAGCCAGCGGGAACGGAACACCGGACGGGATGATGACATAGGTTTGCTCTGTAGGTATTCACCCCTCACCCCGGCCCTCTCCCCAAAGGGGCGAGGGAGAAAAGACGGCTCCGTGCAGTCCCCTCTCCCCTATGGGAAGAGGGTTAGGGTGAGGGGCAGGTTTGAATTACGATTTGGTCGACTGCTCAAAGCGGCGCAGCAGCTGGTTCCCGCGCTCTACCGCGGAATCCAGCGCCTGCTGTGGCGTTTTCTTCCCGGTCCAGACGCTTTCCAGCTCTTCATCCACGATGGTGCGGATCTGCGGCATGTTGCCCAGGCGCAGGCCTTTGGTGAACGGCAACGGCGGCTTGTTCAGCATCTGACGCGTCGCGATATCCGCGCCCGGGTTTTTGCTGTAGAAGCCCTGCTCGCGGGTCAGGTCGTATGCGGCTTTGGTGATCGGCAGGTAGCCGGTCTTCTGGTGCCATTCGGCTGCAATCTCAGGCTTCGCCAGGAAGTCGAGGAACTCGGCCACGCCTTTGTAGGTGCCCTTGTCTTTGCCCTGCATCACCCACAGGCTCGCTCCGCCGATGATGGCGTTCTGCGGCGCACCCTTCACGTCCGCATCGTACGGCATCATGCCTACACCGTAGTTGAATTTGGCGTAGTGACGGATGTCCGCCAGCGAGCCGGAAGACGCGGTGGTAATGGCGCAATCACCGTTGTAGAACTTCTCGGTGGATTCATCTTTACGCCCGAAGTAGCTGAAATCGCCCTTCTTGTTGAGTTCTTCCAGCAGCGCGATGTGCTTCACCTGCTCCGGCTTGTTGAACTCCAGTACCGCGTCGGTACCGTCGAAGCCGTTGTTTTTAGTGGCAACCGGCAGGCCGTGCCAGGCGCTGAAGTTTTCAATCTGGATCCAGCCCTGCCAGCCGCTGGCGTAGCCGCACTTCATCCCCGCCGCTTTCAGCTTCGCGGTGTATTCCGCCAGGTCCTGCCAGGTTTTTGGCGGCTGCTCCGGATCTAAACCGGCTTTCTTGAAGGCGTCTTTGTTGTAGTACAGCACCGGCGTGGAGCTGTTAAACGGCTGAGACAGCAGGTGACCGGTTTTGGAATCGGTGTAGTAGCCCGCTACGGTCGGCACGAACTGCGACTCGTCGAAGTTGATGCCCGCCTCTTTGAACACTTCATACACCGGCTTGATGGCTTTGGAGGCCATCATGGTGGCGGTGCCCACTTCATAAACCTGTAACAGCGCTGGCGCGTTGCCGGTACGGAAGGCGGCGATGCCCGCGCTCAGGCTCTGCTCGTAGTTGCCTTTATACACCGGCACAATTTTGTAATCCGGATGGGTGTCGTTGAAACGCTGCGCCAGGGAGTCAACTTCTTTACCCAACTCCCCTTCCATGGAATGCCAGAATGGAATGGTGGTGACAGCCATTGCGTTCGTCGCAAAAGCCAGACCCAGTGCCAGACCCAAAGCTGTGTGTCGTAACGATGTCATTGTCATCTCTCTTATTGTGCCGGATGCGCGATATCACGCGTTTTATGCTCGCGAGGTAACATGACATGCTCGAATGACAGAAAAATAACTGTTTGTTTACAGATAAGTGACAACAAAGCGTCAGGGGGATGATGGTTGTGTGAAGGGGGTTGGGTTAAAAAAAGCCGGGTGGCGGCTTCGCCTTACCCGGCCTGGTCGATCCCGTAGGCCCGGTAAGCGTAAGCGCCACCGGGCAACACAGACGGCTTAGCCTCCGAGGTACGCGCTCCGCACCGCTTCGTTCGCCAGCAGCGCGTCGCCGGTATCCTCCAGCACCACGCGGCCGTTCTCCAGCACGTAGCCACGGTCGGCGAGCTTCAGCGCCTGGTTGGCGTTCTGCTCGACGAGGAAGATGGTCATCCCCTCTTTACGCAGCTGCTCGATGGTGTCGAAAATCTGCTGGATGATGATCGGCGCAAGGCCGAGCGACGGCTCGTCCAGCAGCAGAAGGCGCGGCTGGCTCATCAGCGCGCGGCCAATCGCCAGCATCTGCTGTTCGCCGCCGGACATGGTGCCCGCGCGCTGGATGCGGCGCTCCCACAGGCGCGGGAAGAGTTCGTATACCCACTTGATGCGGGTCTGGTATTCATCGCGATGGGCGAAGAAGCCGCCCATCGCCAGGTTCTCTTCCACCGTCATGCGGGAGAAGACGCGACGCCCTTCCGGGACAATCGCCACCGCCTCGCGCATGATTTTGGCCGTCTGCCAGTCGGTAATGTCTTTACCATCAAACACAATCCGCCCGCTGGTGGCGCGCGGGTCGCCGCACAGCGTGCCGAGCAGCGTGGTTTTGCCCGCGCCGTTGGCGCCAATCAGGGTGACGATTTCACCCTGATTGATATGCAGGCTGACGTCGTGCAGCGCCTGAATCTTGCCGTAGTGCGCGTTGACCTTGTCGAACGTTAACATCGCTTTTTCCATCTTATGCCTCACCCAGGTATGCGCGGATCACGTCCGGGTTATTGCGGATCTCTTCCGGCGTGCCGTTTGCCAGCGGCGTGCCCTGGTTGACCACGTAGATACGGTCCGAAATACCCATTACCAGCTTCATGTCGTGCTCAATCAGCAGGATGGTGGTGTCGTGACTGTCGCGCAGCTCGGCAATCAGCTCGTCCAGCTCTTTGGTCTCTTTCGGGTTGAGCCCTGCCGCCGGTTCGTCAAGCATCAGGATCTCCGGCTGGGTCACCATGCAGCGCACAATCTCCAGGCGACGCTGGTCGCCGTAGGCCAGGTTGCTCGCCTGACGGTTGGCGTGCTGCAGCAGGCCGATGCGGTCGAGCCAGGTGGCGGCGCGGTCGAGCGCTTCATCCTGGGCGCGGCGGAAGGCCGGGGTTTTCAGCAGGCCGGAGAACAGCCCGGTTTTGAGCTGCTGATGCTGCGCCACCAGCAGGTTCTCAATCACCGTCATCTCGCGGAACAGACGCACGTGCTGGAAGGTACGCACCACGCCCATGCGGGCAATCTGCTGGCCCGGCAGCCCTTCAAGGTGCTGGTCGCGCAGCATAATGGTGCCGCCCGTCGGCTTGTAGAAGCCGGTCAGGCAGTTGAAGACCGTGGTCTTCCCCGCGCCGTTGGGGCCAATCAGGGAGACGATCTCTTTCTTGTGCAGATCCAGATTCACGTTGTTGACCGCCAGCAGGCCGCCAAAACGCATCATCAGGCCGTTAACGGATAATAATGGCTGACTCATGGCTGCTCTCCTTTCGCTTCCGCACTCTTAAGCTTCAGCTGTGGACGAGTCATCGGCAGCAGGCCCTGCGGACGCCAGATCATCATCAGCACCATCAAACCACCCAGCATCAGCATGCTGTATTCGTTAAAGTCGCGCATCAGCTCGCGGGAGACCACCAGCAAAATGGCCGCGAGGATAACGGCAAACTGCGAGCCCATCCCGCCCAGCACCACAATCGCCAGCACAAAGGCGGATTCGGCAAAGGTGAACGATTCCGGGCTGACGAAGCCCTGACGCGCGGCGAACAGCGTCCCGGCGAAACCGGCAAACGCGGCGCTGATGGTGAACGCGGTCAGCTTGATGCGGGTCGGGTTCAGGCCAAGGGAACGGCAGGCAATCTCATCTTCACGCAGCGCTTCCCACGCGCGGCCCAGCGGCATGCGCAGCAGGCGGTTAATCACGAACAGGGTGATCACCACCAGCAGCAGCGCCACCAGATAGAGCCAGATCACGCGGTCGGACGGGTCATACTTCACGCCGAAGAAGTTGCTGAAGGTATCCCAGCCGCCTTCGCGGGCGGTACGGCTGAACTCCAGCCCGAAGAAGGTCGGTTTCGGGATCTGGCTGATGCCGTTCGGGCCGCCGGTCACTTCGGTGTTGTTCAGCAGCAGGATACGGACGATTTCACCAAAGCCTAAGGTCACAATCGCCAGGTAGTCGCCGCGCAGGCGCAGCACCGGGAAGCCGAGCAGGAAACCCGCGGCGGCGGAGACCAGCCCCGCAAGCGGCAGGCAGGTCCAGAAGCCGAGGCCGTAATAGTGGTTCAGCAGCGCAAAGGTGTAGGCGCCGATGGCGTAGAAGCCGCCGTAGCCGAGCACCAGCAGGCCAGAGAGTCCCACCACCACGTTCAGGCCGAGACCGAGAATCACGTAGATCATGGTCAGGGTAGCGATATCCACGGTGCCGCGCGAGACCACAAACGGCCACGCCACGGCGGCCACCAGCAGCGCCACGAGGAACAGCTTCTGCTTCACGGTAGACCCGTCGATCGCCGGCAGGACGAACTTCGGCCCGGAGACGTTTTTCAGGGACTTCTGGAACAGAGGACGCAGCAGCTGGAACAGGAATACCACGGCAGTGCCGATAAACACCCACTGCCAGCGGATGTCGGGGGCGGTATCCACCACCAGCTTAGTGCCGTCGAGACCTAGCTGGACGCCCATAAAGACGCCCGCCAGCACGAAGAACATGGCGGCAGAGAGCAGCGCCATTGCAAAATGCATCGGTTTCATACTTTCTCTACCTCCGGACGGCCCAGAATACCGGTAGGCATCACCAGCAGAACCAGAATCAGCAGGGCAAACGACACCACGTCTTTATATTCGGTGCTCAGATACGCCGAAGAGAGCGCCTCCGCCACGCCCAGGATCAGGCCGCCAATCATCGCGCCCGGAATACTGCCGATGCCGCCCAGCACCGCCGCGGTAAAGGCTTTCATCCCGGCCATAAAGCCGATGTACGGGTTGATCACGCCGTAGAACTGGCCGAGCAGGACCCCTGCGACGGCAGCCATCGCGGCGCCAATCACGAAGGTCAGGGCAATCACGCGGTCGGTGTTGATGCCGAGCAGGCTCGCCATCTTCAGATCTTCAGCGCACGCGCGGCAGGCGCGTCCCATCCGCGAGTAGCGGATGAACAGCGTCAGGGCGAGCATCGCAATAAAGGTCACGACCCAGATGACGAGCTGCATGGTGGTAATAGAAGCGGCGAAGTTTTCACTGGCCCCGACAATCCACTGGCCGTTAAACAGGCTCGGCAGCGCCACGTCGCGCGAGCCTTCGGTCAGGCTGACGTAGTTTTGCAGGAAGATGGACATCCCGATGGCGGAAATCAGCGCAATCAGACGCTTGGAGCTGCGCACGGGCCGGTAGGCCACGCGCTCGATGCTCCAGCCGTAGGCGCTGGCAATCACAATCGCGCCGACAAACCCGGCGGCGACCAGCAGCCAGCTGCTGTCGATGCCCATCATCATCAGGGCGGCGATAATCATAAAGGAGACATAGCTGCCGATCATGTAGACCTCGCCGTGGGCGAAGTTGATCATGCCGATAATGCCGTAAACCATCGTATAGCCGATGGCGATCAGCGCGTAGGTGCTTCCCAGCGTGACGCCGTTAAACATCTGCTGCAGGAAATAGAGAAACTGCTCGGACATATGCAAACCTTTTTATACCCGCCCGGCGGTCCGGGCGGTGGGATAATTATTTGGCGGCCGAGGAAGACCCGTCGGCGTGCCACTTGAAGACACCAAACTCAAATCCCTTCAGATCGCCTTTCTCATCCCAGTTCAGCGGCCCAATCACGGTGTTCGCCCCGTGTGCTTTTAAATCTTTCACCAGATCCAGCGGTTCTTTGCTGCCGGTACGCTCCAGCGCGGCGGCCAGAGACTGTACGGCGGCGTAGGTGATCCAGACGTATGGACCACTCGGATCTTTCTTCTGCGCCTTGAGCGCATCCACGATAGCCTTGTTGGCCGGATCCTGGTCATAGCGTTTTGGCATCGTCACCAGCATGCCTTCGGCAGAATCCCCGGCGATGTTCGACAGCGAGGCATTGCCCACGCCCTCTGGCCCCATAAACTGGGTTTTCAGGCCTGTGGCGCGCGCCTGACGCAGCATCTGGCCCATTTCCGGGTAGTAGCCGCCGTAGTAAACGAAGTCGATGTTCTCTTTTTGCAGACGGGCGATCAGCGCGGAGAAGTCTTTCTCACCGGCGGTAATGCCGTCGAAGAAGACGATATTTGCGCCGCCTTTTTTCAGGCCGTCCTGCACGGAGCGCGCCAGGCCTTCGCCGTACTGCTGCTTGTCATGAATGATGGCAATACGCTGCGGCTTGACGGTTTCAAGGATGTATTTGGCGGCGGTAGGCCCCTGGGAGGAGTCGAGACCGGCGGTACGCATGATGTGCTGGTAGCCGCGCTGGGTCAGCTCCGGGTTGGTCGCGCCCGGGGTGATCATCAGGATGCCTTCGTCTTCGTAGATGTCAGACGCGGGCTGGGTGGAGGATGAGCACAGGTGGCCGATCACATACTGGATGCCATCGTTGACGATTTTGTTGGCGACCGCGACGGCCTGTTTTGGATCGCAGGCGTCGTCATATTCCACGCCCACCAGCTTGTCGCCCTTGATACCGCCCTTCGCGTTGATGTCTTTGATGGCCTGGCGCGCGCCGTTGAACTCCATGTCACCCCACTGGGCAACGGGGCCGGACATTGCGCCCACTACCGCAACTTTAATGTCCTCCGCCATAGCGGCATGCGAGATCGACAGTGCAACCATTCCCGCGATAAATGTTTTCGCGTTCCTTTTCATCTCTGAATCCCCATTCGTGATGTCGTGTTTATATTTTGTTTTATTATGGTTAAAAAGCATTCTGTACTTTTAATGAACAACGCTATTTTTACCAGTGCCTTTAATGGTTTAGCGCAGGTTTTTGCCAAAAACCAGACTAAAATCTCTATTTTTCAGGCGATTAAGCAAAGATAATATTCTGAAATCAGGCAGAGATAAACAACTAAAAGTAGAGTTTGCAGCATAAAATAACGGTACAAAGCGCCGAATAAATCACTACCATTCAGGTTAAAATTCTGCTTATTTTTCGATCCATGTGTTTTCAGACTGCCCATCGCGTTGCCAAAAAACTAATCACCTGGTTAATTAGAATAAAAAGAGGAAGCCGCTGGGTGGATAAATTGAGTACACTGCCCCTACTCAATTTGATTTGGACAAGTAGCTAATGAAACTGACTATCGTGCGTCTGGTGACCTTTAGCGACCAGGATCATATCGACCTGGGCAAAATCTGGCCGGAATATTCCCCTTCGTCGCTACGCGTCGACGACACTCACCGCATTTATGCCGCGCGCTTTAACGAGCGCCTGCTGGCTGCGGTTCGCGTCACCCTGAGCGGTACGGAAGGGGCGCTGGACTCGCTGCGCGTGCGTGACGTCACCCGTCGTCGCGGCGTGGGGCAGTATTTAATTGAAGAAGCGATCCGCGAAAACCCGAGCGTGACCTCATGGTGGATGGCTGACGTAGGCGTAGAAGACCGCGGCGTGATGGCGGCGTTTATGCAGGCGTTAGGGTTTACGGCGCAGGAGAGCGGGTGGGCGAAGCGCTAAAAGAAAGCCGGGTGGCGGCTGCGCCTTACCCGGCCTACGAGGTGCTGTGCGGTCTGATGCCCTCACCCCGGCCCTCTCCCACGGGGAGAGGGTGCAAACACTAAAATGGCAACCTTACGGTTGCCATTTGCGTTTATTTTGCGTCGGTCGCCGTGCCGTTAGCATGCCAGTCAAACACGCCGAACTCGAAGCCCTTCAGGTCGCCCTTCTCATCCCAGGACAGCGGCCCCATGACGGTATCCACCTTGTTTGCTTTCAGCCATTTGGCAATTTCCGCCGGATCGGCTGACTGGTTCAGGCCCGCCTGCAGAGACTGCAGCGCCGCATAGGTGGTCCAGACGAACGCGCCGCTTGGATCCTGTTTCTTCGCCTTGATGGCATCCACGACAGGTTTGTTCGCAGGGACCTGGTCGTAGTTCTTCGGCTTGGTCACCAGCAGGCCTTCGGCTGATTCCCCCGCGATGTTAGACAGGGAAACGTTCGCCACGCCTTCCGGGCCCATAAACTGGGTTTTCAGGCCCGCCGCGCGCGCCTGGCGCAGGATCTGACCCATTTCCGGGTGGTAGCCGCCGTAGTATACGAAGTCGATATTCTCTTTCTTCAGACGCGCCACCAGCGTGGAGAAGTCTTTCTCACCAGCGGTGATCCCGTCGAAGAACACCACGTCAGCATTCGCTTTCTTGAGGTTGTCCTGCACTGAACGCGCCAGACCTTCACCGTACTGCTGCTTGTCGTGAACGATGGCAATGCGCTTCGGCTTCACTTTTTCGACGATGTATTTCGCCGCGGTTGGGCCCTGGTCAGAGTCCAGACCGGTGGTACGCAGGATCAGCTTGTAGCCGCGCGCGGTCAGCTCCGGCGCGGTCGCAGCCGGGGTGATCATCAGGATACCTTCGTCTTCGTAGATGTCAGACGCGGGCTGAGTAGAAGAAGAGCACAGGTGACCGATAACGTATTTGATCCCGTCGTTCACCACTTTGTTCGCGACCGCGACCGCCTGTTTCGGGTCACAGGCATCATCATATTTTACGATCTGCAGCTTTTCGCCCTTAATACCGCCCTTAGCATTAATGTCTGCAACCGCCTGCTCGGCACCCGTGAACTCCTGGTCGCCGTACTGCGCTACCGGGCCGGACATGGCGCCAACCACAGCCACCTTAATGTCTGCCTGCGCCATGGTGCTGAATGCCAACGCGATACATCCTGCCAGTAACGCTTTACCCTTCATGTTCATCCTGAGATTCCCCATTATTATGGTTATTACGATTGTTGTGATGTTGTTGTTCAGCGCTTTATGTCAGTTATAGGTGTGCCGTTCGCGCTTTTTCAGCATACTCTGCTAAAACATACCCGATTTTTATGATTTTGGAATAGCTAATTTGAAATGAATATATGCCAGGCCCGGCCGAGATTTCTGCCGGGCATGTGGCTTTAACGTGTCAGCGAGGCGGAGATAATGTCCAGCGCTTTACGGAACTGCGCTTCAGGAATAGTCAGCGGATAGAGGAAACGAATGACGTTGCCGTAGACGCCGCAGCTCAGCAGAAGCAAGCCTTCCTGCAGCGCGCGCTCCTGCACCTGGCGAGTGAATTCCGGCGAAGGCTGCCCCGTTTGCGGGTCGTTAAACTCCACCGCCACCATCGAACCCTGCGCGCGAATGTCGGCGATATGCGGACAGTTTTCCTTCGCTTTGTTCAGCACCTCCACCAGGTGATGGCCAAGATGCGCCGAGCGCGTGCAGAGATCCTCTTCGTCAATCACGTCGAGCACGGCATGCGCTGCGGCAATCGCCAGCGGGTTCCCCGCGTAGGTCCCGCCCAGCCCGCCCGGCGCGGGCGCGTCCATCACCTCAGCACGGCCCGACACCGCCGAGAGCGGCATCCCGCCCGCCAGGCTTTTTGCCATGGTGATCAGATCGGGCTTCACGCAGTGGTGCTCCATCGAGAACAGCTTGCCGGTACGGGCGAAGCCGCTTTGCACCTCGTCGGCAATCAGCAAAATACCGTGGGTGTCGCACAGGGCGCGCAGCGCCTGCATAAAATCAGCGGGCGCGATGTTGAAGCCGCCCTCCCCCTGAACCGGTTCAAGAATAATGGCCGCGACCTGGTCCGGCGCAATATCCGCCTTAAAGATGCGCTCCAGGCTTTTTAGCGCTTCCGCCGTGCTGACGCCGTGCAGATCGTTCGGATACTGCGCGTGATAGACCGAGCCGGGGAACGGGCCGAAGCCAATCTTGTACGGCGCAACCTTGCCGGTTAGCGCCATGGTCATAAAGGTGCGGCCGTGGAACGCGCCGCCGAAGGTGATAAGGCCGGGACGGTGGGTATACGCGCGGGCAATTTTGACGGCGTTCTCAACCGCTTCTGCCCCCGTTGAAAAGAACGCCGTTTTCGCCGGGCCGTCAATTGGCACGCGTTCGTTGATGCGTTCGGCAAGCGAGACATAGCCTTCATACGGGACAATCTGGTAGGCCGTATGGGTAAAGGCGTGGAGTTGTTTTTCGATGGCGGAAATAACTTTAGGATGGCGATGGCCGGTATTCAGTACCGCGATCCCCGCGGCGAAGTCGATGTACTCGTTCCCCTCGACGTCCCACACCGTGGCGTTTTCGGCTTTATCGGCATAGAAGTTACACATTACGCCAATGCCGCGCGGCGTCGCCTGTAAACGCCGGTCGTTGAGTTCGTTGTTTTTCACCCTGTCCCCCTGAGAATGTCGCCTGCTTAGCGCATCAGTAAGTGTTTGCCAGGGGGAGGGAATTCGCCAGAGCGGGGGATAAAAAAACAAAACCCCCGGACTCTCATCCAGGGGTTATCGGTGCACTTCGCGGAAATTACGCTTCGATAGCGGCGCGAAGTTTTTTCATGGCGTTCTTTTCAAGCTGACGCACACGTTCCGCAGAGACGCCGTAGCGGTCGGCCAGCTCCTGCAGCGTGGACTTGTTGTCTTCGTCCAGCCAGCGGGCGCGGATAATATCCTGGCTACGTTCGTCGAGGCCTTCCATCGCATGGGTCAGCTTGTTCGCGGCCTGATCTTCCCAGTTGTCCTCTTCAATGCCGTCGGCAAAGTTAGAGGTTTTATCCTGCAGATACAGAACCGGTGCCATTGGCTGGCTGTCGGATGCGTCGTCGTCGGAGGACATATCAAAGGTCATGTCCTGCGCGGCCATACGGGATTCCATCTCACGCACGTCTTTGCTGGATACGCCCAGCTCGCGCGCCACCATTTCCACTTCATCCTGATTGAACCAGCCCAGACGCTGCTTGGTTTTACGCAGGTTGAAGAACAGTTTGCGTTGCGCTTTTGTCGTGGCGACCTTCACGATACGCCAGTTGCGCAGCACGTATTCATGAATTTCTGCTTTGATCCAGTGTACGGCGAAGGAGACGAGTCGCACACCCACTTCCGGGTTAAAGCGACGCACAGCCTTCATCAGGCCGATGTTACCTTCCTGAATCAAGTCCGCCTGCGGCAGGCCATAGCCCGCGTAATTACGAGCAATGTGAACAACAAAGCGCAGGTGAGACAGGATCAGCTTTTTCGCTGCTTCCAGATCGCCCTGGTAATGCAGCTTTTCAGCAAGCTCCTTTTCTTCCTCGGCCGTTAACATCGGCCAGGTGTTCGCAGCCCGGATGTAAGATTCCAGGTTACCAACAGGGGCTAAAGCTAAAGTTTGCATTTCTTTGGTCATTCATTCCTCTCAATGTTTCTTCTGGTCCAGGCTGTCCCCGTCAGGCAACAACCATGCCAAAGCGTTTGAGCAACGAGATTAGCATTCACTCTTTTATCAGACAGTGATTTTATCCACAAGTTCCAGGTGCAACGGTGAATAAATTACGCACAAATTGTGACATGGAGATGATAACAGGGGAAGAGACAACAGGGACGCTTTCCCTGCAGAGCGAACATCTCGGTGCAGGGAAAGATTATATCACGCTTTTATTAGTCGGGAGTAAAGTGACGTAAATGTTGAACGGTTGCCAGCCAGGCTGCCACCCACCCAATCATCGAACACACCAGCAGCAGTAACAGGCATTCGTCGAACCCTAAGCCACTGATATCAAACTTGGTTCCGAAAACCTGCGCCACTTCCGTCACGGCAGATGAAAGCCGCATCACCAAAATTTCTGACAATATCAGTGAAAGAAATGCGCCGGAAAAACCGAGCAGTGCGCCGCCGTAAAGGAACGGTCGGAGGATGAAGCCATCCGTCGCGCCAATCAGTTTCTGCACGTTGATGGTATCGCGACGGGCGAAGATGCTCAGGCGCACGCTGTTACCGATGACGAGGAAGACCGCCGCCACCATCAGCACGCCAATCATTGCCGCGACGCGTCCTACCAGTCCGGTCAGCGCAGCAAGGCGCGCAAACCAGCTGTCGTCCATGCGCACTTCATCAATGCCCTTAATGCGCGTGATGCGATCGCGCAGGGTGTTAAGCGAATCGGTCCCCTGGAAATCCAGCTTCGGGATCACCACCGCCACGGCGGGAAGCGGGTTCTCTTCGAGCATATCCAGCGCGCCGCCAAAGCCAGACCAGTTGCGGAACTCGCCCAGCGCGTCTTCACGGGAGAGATAGTTGACCTTCTCCACGCCCTGCTCGGCCTGAATTTGGCCAACCACCTGCGCCGCCGCGTTATCGTCGAGCGCTTTATCGAGATAGACCGTGATCTGCGGGGACGGATAATACTGTGAGGCCGCCTGGTTGACGTTTTTATAGACCATATAGCAGACGCTTGGCAGCGTCAGGGAGATGGCAATCACCATCACCGTCAGGAACGTCGCCAGCGGTTTGCTTTTCAGGTCCTGCAGCGCGCCGTGGAACGCGTAGCGCACCTGCTCGTTAAACACGTTGGTTTTGCGGGAGGCCGGTTTTGGCGCGGCCTTCTGGCGCTTCGGCGCATTACGATTGCCGTCACCACCGCCCTGCGGCTTGCGGAAACGGTCAAACCGGTTCCCGAACTGCCGAATCTGGTTTATTGCATCACGCTTATTCACCGTGGCCTCCGTGCAAATGACCGTCGCTCAGGGTCAGCATGCGGTACGAACGACGGGAAATGAGCCCGATGTCGTGCGTCGCCATCAATACGGTAACCCCCACGCGGTTAAACTCCTCAAACAGACGCAAAATCCCTTCTGACAGGGCATCGTCCAGGTTACCGGTCGGTTCATCCGCCAGCAGCACGGCAGGCTTGTTCACCACCGCGCGGGCGATGCCCACGCGCTGCTGTTCACCGCCGGAGAGCTGGATCGGGAAGTTCTTCGCTTTGTCCAGCAGCCCAACCTTATCCAGCGCCGCAGAGACGCGGCGGCGGATATCGTCATAGCTGGCACCGGCAATAATCAGCGGAATGGCCACGTTATCGAAAACGGTGCGATCCATCAGCAGGTGGTGATCCTGGAAAATCATGCCGATCTGACGACGCAGGAACGGCACTTCGCGGTTTTTCAGGCGGCTGATCTCATGGCCGCCGAAAAAGATTTTCCCGGCGCTTGGCCGCTCGATCCCACAGATAAGCTTGAGCAGGGTACTTTTCCCCGCGCCGGAATGGCCGGTCAGGAATGCCATCTCGCCCGGCTGCAGGTGGAAAGTGACCCCCTGCAGCGCTTGTCTCCCACCGAGATAGGCCTTGCTGACGTGTTCAAAGCGAATCATTGTTAGTCCTCTCGGGCAAATAATGCCTCAATAAAGTCGTCCGCCTTAAACGGACGTAAATCCTCAATACGCTCGCCCACACCGATGTAGCGGATAGGAATGCCGAACTGATCGGCGACGGAGAAGATCACCCCGCCCTTCGCGGTGCCGTCCAGTTTGGTCAGCGCGATCCCCGTCAGTCCTACCGCTTCATGGAACAGCTTCGCCTGGCTGATGGCGTTCTGTCCGGTGCTGGCGTCGATAGTCAGCATAATTTCATGCGGTGCGTCTTCGTCCAGCTTCTTCATGACGCGAACGATTTTCTTCAACTCTTCCATCAGGTGCGATTTATTCTGCAAACGCCCTGCGGTATCGGCAATCAGCACGTCCACGTTGCGCGCCTTCGCCGCCTGGATGGCGTCGAAGATCACGGACGCGGAATCCGCGCCGGTGTGCTGGGCAATCACCGGGATGTTGTTACGCTGGCCCCACACCTGCAGCTGCTCAACCGCTGCCGCGCGGAAGGTATCGCCCGCCGCCAGCATCACCGATTTACCCTGCTGCTCGAACTGACGCGCCAGCTTGCCGATGGTGGTGGTTTTACCCACGCCGTTCACGCCGACCATCAGAATAACAAATGGCGTTTTGCCTTCAATATTAAGCGGTTCATCAACTTTTGCGAGAATTTCACCCATCTCGTCTTTCAGCAGACCGTACAGCGCTTCGGCGTCGCGCAGCTGTTTGCGGCTCGCCCCTTCGGTCAGGTTGGCGATGATCTTACGGGTGGTGTCCACGCCGACGTCCGCAATCAGCAACTGTTCTTCCAGCTCTTCAAAGAGATCGTCGTCGATCTTCTTGCCGCGGAACAGGCTGATAAATCCGGAACCTAAGTTTTCTTTGGTTTTCAGCAGGCTGCGCTTCAGGCGCGCGAAGAAACCTTCTTTGGTCGGTTTTTCCTGCTCCTGAACGCTCTCTTCTTCCGGTTCTTCTTCCACCGGCACGACGATGACCGCTTCTTCCGCGGCTTCCGCCGCCAGCGCCTGGGCTTCCAGCTCTTCGTCGGTCAGCTCTGGCTCAAGCGCAGCCTCTTCTTCCACCGCCTCAACAATTTCAACGGTTTCCGCTTCGGCCTGCCACTCTTCGGCAGAGACGTCTTCGGCTTTCACCTCTTCCGGCAGCGGCAGCTCTTCGTGTTCAATAACGGCCTGCGGCGCGTCGGCAATGTCTTCAACGACAACCGGTTCTGGCTTCTCGCTCTCCTGAACCTGCTCCGTGACTTCAACCACCTCTTCAGCAAACGATTCAATCTCTTCTTTGCTGTGCGCCGTTTCTTCCGCGTCGACTACCGCGGCGGTTTCTACAGGCGTTTCAGGCTGTGACTGCTCTTCAACGGCTTGTTGCTCTTCGGTTTTCTGTTCTGTTTCTTGCTCTTTTTCACCGAAGCCCAGCCAGGAAAAGAAGCCACGTTTTTTTTGTTTTGCCATCTGCGACTACACTCCTCGCGGCGCTATATACATGGAAGCTAAAAAAATGATGAAATAGTCTAACACTTTACTTAATTGACATCACCGCCCGCAATCGCAGGCCAATTGTTAACAGAGCTTTCCTGAGATGAAGAAACCCAACCGCGCCCCGGCCGGTCAAATTCGTATTATCGGCGGTCAGTGGCGAGGCCGGAAATTACCGGTGCCGGACAGCCCCGGTTTACGCCCAACCACCGACCGCGTGCGCGAGACGCTGTTTAACTGGCTGGCCCCGTCAATGGTAGACGCACACTGTCTGGACTGCTTCGCCGGAAGCGGCGCGCTCGGACTGGAAGCGCTGTCGCGCTATGCCGCCAGCGCGACGCTGCTGGAGATGGAGCGCGGCGTGGCGCAGACGCTGCAGCAAAACCTGGCGACGCTGAAGGCGAGCAACGCGAAAGTGGTGAATACCAACACGCTGAGCTTCCTCGCGCAAAAGGGCACGCCGCATAACGTGGTGTTTGTCGATCCGCCGTTTCGCAAGGGGCTGCTGGAAGAGACGTTATCCCTGCTGGAGAAAAACGGCTGGCTGGCGGATGACGCATTGATTTACGTGGAAAGCGAAGTGGAAAACGGTTTACCGCCGGTTCCCGCTCACTGGGATCTGCACCGCGAAAAGGTCGCCGGTCAGGTTGCCTATCGTCTTTATCACCGTCAGGCACAAGGAGGCCCCGATGCCGGTACTGATTAACCTGGGACGTTTGCTGATGCTGGGCGTCTGGGCGTTCCTGATTCTGAATCTGGTGCACCCGTTCCCGCGCCCGATGAACATTTTCGTTAACGTGGCGCTGATTTTCACCTCGTTCATGCACGCCCTGCAGATGGTGATGTTGAAAAACGGCCTGCCGAAAGACGGCCCGCAGATGACCGGCTGGCAGCAGCTACGCGTGTTTATTTTCGGCGTGTTTGAGCTGCTGGTGTGGATGAAGAAATTTAAGGCGCAGGTGAAGAAGTAAGGTCTATGCTGCTCACCCCGGCCCTCTCCCCAAAGGGGAGAGGGTGTAATCGTCCCCTCGCCCCTTTGGGGAGAGGGTTAGGGTGAGGGGAAACTACTGCTCCGGTTCAAACCCTTCAAACCTCGACCCTTTGTAGCTCAGCGTCCCTTTCTCCCCCACCGTCAGCCGGTGGTACTGCTGCGCCTCCAGGCGGAAGGTCATCTCCAGACCGCCCGTTTCCGGCTTAAAGCTCGCCTCATAGCGCATTGCTGCGCCCGCGGGCGTCACCTGCTGCTGGCGCGATCGGCGGTCATTGAGCGGTTTTTCGCGTTTGTTCGTCACCACCGCGCGCTTTTGCACCAGCGGTGCGGCATCGTTATCCGCCTTTTCGCGGCGCTGCTGCACGAAACGGAACGAGGCGGCAATGACGATAATCGCCACCACGATAATGAAAAACAGCGGCATCTTGCTCATTCGACAATCCCATCAGATTTTGCGGAATTCAGGATACCTGCCTTCCCCGCCATTGCCAAACGCCCGCCCGCGTCACTACACTGAATCAGAAACTGAGAATTCAGCCTTAACAGATACAGGGAGTTAATATGCTTTGGTCATTTATCGCCGTCTGTTTGTCCGCATGGCTCTTTGTCGATGCGTCGTACCGTGGTCCCGCCTGGCAGCGCTGGCTGTTTAAACCCGTCACGCTGTTGCTGCTCCTGCTGCTTGCCTGGCAAGCACCGATGTTTAACGCCGTCAGCTACCTGGTCCTCGCCGGGCTGTGCGCGTCCCTGATTGGCGATGCCTTGACCCTGCTGCCGCGCCAGCGCCTGCTGTACGCCGTTGGGGCATTTTTCCTGTCACATCTGCTGTATACCATCTACTTTGCCAGCCAGATGACGCTCTCCTTCTTCTGGCCGCTGCCGCTGGTCCTGCTGGTGATTGGCGCCCTGCTGATCGCGGTGATCTGGTCGCGTCTGGAAGAGATGCGTTTGCCGGTCTGTACGTTTATCGCCATGACGCTGGTGATGGTGTGGCTCGCCGGTGAACTGTGGTTCTTCCGCCCGACCGCGCCGGCGATGTCCGCGTTCTTCGGCGCCGCGCTGCTCTTACTCGGCAATATCGTGTGGCTGGGCAGCCACTATCGCCGCCGCTTCCGGGCGGATAACGCGATTGCCGCCGCCTGTTACTTTGCCGGGCACTTCCTGATTGTGCGTTCGCTGTATATTTAAATAGCGCTTGACTCTGGAGTCGACTCCAGAGTGTATGCTGCGGTTAATGAGAAAATTATCATTGCCGGAGACTGCCATGTCGACTCCAGAAATACCTAAAAAAGTCCCTCAATTCTCGGCGCTTAAGCTCAGCCCGGCTCCGTCGAAGGACGACTGCTGCTGCGAAGGCGCGTGCGAAACGCCAGCTCAGCCCCTTCCTGAAAGCGGCAACCGCTACAGCTGGGTCGTCAACGGCATGGACTGCGCGGCCTGCGCCCGCAAAGTAGAAAACGCGGTGAAGCAGGTGCCTGGCGTAAGCCACGTTCAGGTGCTGTTCGCCACCGAAAGGCTGCTGGTCAGCGCCGATAAAGACGTCAGCAAGCAGGTGGAAGCCGCGGTAGGCAAGGCGGGTTACAGCCTGCGCAGCGAAGCGGCGCCCGCAGAAAAAACGTCATCCCTGCGGGAAAATCTGCCGCTTATCACCCTCATCATCATGATGGCCCTGAGCTGGGGGCTGGAGCAGATTAACCATCCGTTCGGCAACCTGGCGTTTATCGCCACCACGCTGGTCGGGCTGTTCCCGATTGCCCGTCAGGCGCTGCGCCTGATGAAAAGCGGCAGCTGGTTTGCCATCGAAACGCTGATGAGCGTGGCGGCGATCGGCGCGCTGTTCATTGGCGCGACGGCAGAAGCGGCGATGGTGCTGCTGCTGTTCTTAATCGGCGAGCGTCTCGAGGGCTGGGCGGCGAGCCGGGCGCGTAAAGGGGTCAGCGCGCTGATGGCGCTGAAGCCGGAAACCGCCACGCGCGTGATAAACGGCGCGCGCGAAACGGTTGCCATCACCGCGCTGCGCCCGGGCGACGTGATTGAAGTGGCCGCCGGGGGGCGCCTGCCTGCCGACGGTACGCTGCTCAGCGCCACCGCAAGCTTTGATGAAAGTGCCCTGACCGGGGAATCCATTCCGGTTGAGCGTACCGCGGGTGAAAAAGTGCCTGCTGGCGCCACCAGCGTCGACAGGCTGGTACAGCTCACCGTGCTTTCCGAGCCGGGCGACAGCGCCATCGACCGTATCCTGAAGCTGATTGAAGAGGCCGAAGAGCGCCGCGCGCCGGTCGAACGCTTTATTGACCGCTTCAGCCGGATTTATACCCCTGCCATCATGCTGGTGGCCCTGCTGGTCACCGTTGTCCCACCGCTGCTCTTTGGCGCGCCGTGGGAGGGCTGGATTTATAAAGGGCTGACGCTGCTGCTGATTGGCTGCCCGTGCGCGCTGGTGATTTCCACCCCGGCGGCGATTACCTCAGGGCTGGCGGCAGCGGCACGTCGCGGGGCGCTGATTAAGGGCGGCGCGGCGCTGGAGCAGCTGAGCCAGGTCCAGCATATCGCCTTCGATAAAACCGGTACGCTGACCGTCGGCAAGCCGCAGGTGACCGGCGTGTATCCGCAGGGCATCAGCGAAGACGAGCTGCTTACACTGGCCGCCGCCGTCGAGCAGGGCTCCACCCACCCGCTGGCGCAGGCGATTGTGCGCGAAGCGCAGTCGCGCGGGCTGAGCATCCCTCCGGCAACCGCCCAGCGGGCGCTGGTAGGATCGGGGATTGAGGCCGTCGTCGACGGTAAGCAGGTGCTGATCGCTGCAGCGGGCAAATCTTCTGGCCCAGAGGTTGAGGCGTTAGAACAGACCGGACAAACCGTCGTGACCGTGATGCAGGACGGCGTGGCGAAGGGAATGCTGGCCCTGCGCGATACCCTGCGCGAAGACGCAAAAGAAGCCGTGGCGGCGCTGCATCAGCTGGGCGTGCAGGGCGTGATCCTCACCGGCGATAACCCTCGCGCGGCGGCGGCCATTGCCGGAGAGCTGGGTCTTGAGTTTAAAGCTGGATTACTGCCTGCGGATAAGGTCAGCGCGGTAACGGAGCTGAACGTTCGCGCTCCGCTGGCGATGGTCGGTGACGGGATTAACGATGCCCCGGCGATGAAAGCGTCCACCATCGGTATTGCGATGGGCAGCGGTACCGACGTAGCGCTGGAGACCGCAGACGCGGCATTGACCCACAACCGCCTGACCGGGCTGGCACAGATGATTAGCCTGGCGCGCGCGACGAGGGCCAATATCCGTCAGAACATCGGCATTGCGCTCGGGCTGAAGGGGATTTTCCTGGTGACCACCCTGCTCGGCATGACCGGGCTGTGGCTGGCGGTGCTGGCGGATACCGGGGCGACGGTGCTGGTAACGGCGAACGCGCTGCGGCTGCTGCGTCGCCGGTAAAAAAACGCCCGGTGGCGCTAACGCTTACCGGGCCTACATGTCCTGCTAAACGCCGCCACCCGGCTTTTTTACAGGAAGTAGCTCATCGCCAGGCCTAAAAACAGCACCAGACCGACGTAGTTATTGTTCATAAACGCCTTGAAGCAGGCTTCCCGTTCGCGCTTCGCAATCAGCTTTTGCTGGTAGGCAAACAGCAGCCCCGCCACCAGCACGGACCAGTAAAACTCCCAGTTCAGCCCGTTGAGACGGCCAATCGCGACCATCAGCGCCAGTACCGCGGCCTGAAGGATACCGATAATCAGCTTGTCCTGACGGCCAAAGAGGATGGCGGTGGATTTAATACCAATTTTCAGGTCATCGTCGCGGTCAACCATCGCGTATTGCGTGTCATAGGCCACGGCCCAGAGAATATTCGCCAGGAACATCAGCCAGCAGCTCAGCGGTAAGGACTCACTCACCGCCGCAAACGCCATCGGAATCGACCAGCCAAACGCCGCGCCCAGCACCACCTGAGGCAGGTGGGTATAGCGCTTCATAAACGGATAGACCCAGGCCAGCGCCAGCGCCGCAACGGAAAGCAGAATGGTCATGGTGTTGAGGGTTAACACCAGCAGGAAAGAGAGCAGCACCAGAATAGTGAACAGCACGCGGGCTTCTTTCCCGGTGACCTGCCCGCTGGGTAACGGACGACCGGCAGTACGCTTAACATGGCCGTCGAATTTGCGATCGGCATAGTCATTCACCACGCAGCCCGCCGCGCGCATCAGCCAGACGCCGGCAACGAACACGCCGAGGATCCACAGCGGCGGCACGCCCGGCGTGGCGAGCCACAGCGCCCACAGGGTCGGCCACAGCAACAGCAACGCGCCAATGGGTTTATCGGTACGCATTAAGCGGTGATACGCCAGCAGCTTATTCTGCGACAGGCTCCACTCCATTTTTTCTTCCTCTTAGTACAACGGTGATGCCGGTAAAAAAAGCTCCGTCAGAATTAACGGTTTCCCGCTCAGGCGAAGGCGGGAACGACGCCCCCAGAGTTCGGCATCACGACCAATCTCAATAAAATCCCGGGTAAGCTCAGACGAGGTGAAAAGGTAACGCCCCAGCGGCGTTTTCCCCAGACGCTGCAGCGCCAGCTCTGGCCCGGAAAGGGTGGATTCAGGCACCACCGTCCGTCCGGCAAGCCACGGTTCACCGTCAGCGCAGAGTAAAATTTCGCGCAGCCAGTAACGAGGCTCTTGCGGCAGCAGCGGCAGCTCGCAGGCGATCTCCTCACCAGAGACAAACCCTTCCTGACTCAGGGTCACCGTGACCGTTTTACCCTGTTGTTCAAAACGTTTCGTCATGGAATCTTCCAGCAACAGCCAGTCCAGTTGCTGAGGATCAAGCGCGGGTATTTGGTCGAAATAGCGCAGTGCACGCAGGCGCAAAAGCGCGGGGTGTGACATGCCAGACTCTCCGATACATAACGTAATGGCATTGTATCGCAGAAACGCGGATTGAGGGGGGCCAAACGTTATTTAACGATCACGATCGCAACAAGAGCGCAACAGCCTGGGGGAGTTGAAAAAAAGTGCGCCCACTCAGGCGCACTAAACTACTGACAAATCAGCACTGTGGGGAAACGGTTACCCCTTGCCTTTTACACTGCTGATAAAGGTGGAACGGGCAGTGGTTGAACCTAAACGTTCGGCTTCATCAAGCAGCTTCAGCGCCTTATCGACATCACCGCGCTTCACCGCCTGCTTAATGGCGTTGTTGAAGTACTCTTCGGTGTCGTTCAGTACCGGCTCCGCTTTCTTCGCCGGGGCAGGCGCTGCGGTCGCTACCGGTGCGGCTGCCGTGGCAGCGGGTGCGGTATAGGCAGGTGCAGCGGTGTTGCCTACGGTGACAGGGCCGGTACCGGAGGAGCCAAACAGCGGGCCGACCAGCACGCTGGACGCGTTGTTCGTTGAGACTTTCAGCTTAAGCAGGCCGTCGGTGACGTGGCGCGCTAACGGATCCGGAATGTCCGGAACAGAGTTACCCGTTCCTTTGGCGTAGGCTTTTGCCGGATCGATAAGCTTCGTGGTCTGCTGCAGATCTTTTTCGGTGGTGAAAACCAGAACATAAATCTTCTGCTGTCCCAGGGCAGGCGTCAGGCGCATTTTGCCTTCCAGACGGTCGGCGCTCATGACGCCAGGCTCCTGGTAACTAAAATACTCGCTTGGGAAGAAAGCAGATGGCGTCAAGTTTTGATCCAGAATCAGCACGTTCGGCGCAAAGACGCTGGTTTGCTTGTTCACTTCGCTGGTTAACGTCAGGGTCAGCTCACCAATGTTGGCCGGCACGCTGTAGGCGGCAACCGGTCCGGTGATCCCCGGCACGTTTAGCTGCTGGCCACCCGTAGAAAGCTGTGTCGACTGCGTTTTAGATTGATCGACAGGCGTCCATGTCAGCTGCTGGAGCGCCGCCGCCGGGATAGCCGGCGCAGCGCTGGTATTTTGTGGTACGAAATTCACGTCTGCAAAGGAGACCGCCGGAACACAGGCCATCAGCCCCGCAGAGAGGCACAGCGCGACGAGACTTTTCTTCATTTTCATTGTTATTACCTCTGATAGCAGTGAGCACTGCGGTGGCCAGGCAATAGCGCGCAGTACCCTAAGGAGAGAGGGGCTTGCGCCCCTCTTTCAGGTCATTACGTCAGGTCTAACGAATTACCACCAGATTTCCATCTGGGCACCGAAGGTCCACTCGTCAGAGTCGCCGCGGCTGAAGGTTTTTGCGGAAGTATCGCTGTACGCAACACCAGAGTCATAGCCAGCACCGGAGTCGCTGTTCGCGTAGCCCCATTTCTCATCCCATTTCGCATAGGTTGCGAAGACACGGATTGCCGGACGGGACCAGATGCTGTCGCCTGCCTGCCATTGCTGTGCCAGGGTAATTTTGTACTGGCTGTTGGTGTCGTCAGTTTTCTGAGACTTAACGTTGTCGTAGCCTACTTCCAGCAGGGTACTCATGATTGGCGTCCATTTGTACATAGGACGGACACCGACGGTCCACCATTTGGTACCGTTGTTGTTATCCAGGTTGATGTCCTGGTACATACCGACGTACATCAGATCCCAGGAGTCACCCAGAGAGATTGCACCGTGGTCCAGAACACGCCACATGTCGCCGTTGTTGTTGATGCTACCACCTTCCGGACGGCCCTTGCCGTTGGAGGTCATAGAGTCAGTTGCGTACTGCAGCACGAACTTGTTAAAGCCCTTCAGCATGCTTTGAGTGTGTTCAGCCGTGAACATCCAGCCGTCTTTAGACGCACCAGGCTGCAGGTAGTATTCATCTGGAATATTGGTGTGACCATAATCAACACCGAACTCCAGCGTACCGCCTTCGTTGACCTGCATCTGTGCTAAACGGACGTCGAAGACATCGTTCGGTACCAGGTTGTCATAAATACGGTTACCCAGCGCATCACGATCGGCAAAGGTCGCTGAGCCGCCTGCTTCAGAAGAGCGGGTCGCTGCCAGAGAGAGCTTACCGAAGCCCAGGTCGATGTTTTCGATACCCGCACCAGGACCTGAAATATCCCAGTAGTAGAAGTCGATCATGTGAACGTCATGACGCTGATAGAAGCGCTTACCGGCCCAGATGGTGGAACCTGGCAGTGCGTCAATGAGGTTTTTACCCTGCACGTTAGCTTCACGGAAGGCTGGGCTGGTGGATTCCCAGTCGTTCTGCTGAGAGACGGAATATGCGACGTTGGTGTCGAAGTAGAAGCTCTTATCGCCCTCTTTCCACACTTCCTGGCCCAGCTTCAGTTCGGCGTAGGTTTCACATTCGTTACCAAGACGGTATTTACTTTGAGCACCTGTTGCCTGGAAGCACTGCTGTTCACCGCCACTCCCGGTCCAGCCGATGCCGGAACGAGCATAACCTTTAAAGTCCACGGCGCCCGCCTGGGCAGACAGGATGCCTGCCGCAACGGCGATTGCCAGAGGGACTTGTTTGCGCAGAGTAATCATCATTCTATCTCCTGAGATCATTGCTTTTCTTTGAACACTTCGCCTGTCGGCTTCGTGTCTTCTTTTGGGATTGCTTAAACGCCTGGCTCTTTGTGCAACCGACGACATGCAGTGCCATCCTCACGGAACAGATGGCAGCGCTCTGGCGGCAAGCCGATAGCGAATGTGGCACCCTCTTCTACCAACACCACGTCGTTCTGGCGGTAGACCAGGTTCTGACGGATGGCGGGGATCTGGATATGAATCTGTGTTTCGTGACCAAGCTGTTCGACGACCTGAACTTCCCCTTCCAGGGTCACATCAGCGATGTGGCTCGGCAGTAAATGCTCAGGACGAATACCGAGGGACATATTTGCCCCCACCTGTACGTTGGCGCTGTCGACCGGCAGCCAGACCTGCTGGCGGTTGGGCAGCTCCACCTGTACCTGTTCAATGGCTGTCGCGGTCACTTTGACCGGCAGGAAGTTCATCTTTGGCGAGCCAATAAAGCCCGCAACAAAGCGGTCTGCCGGGTAGTGGTACAGCTCCAGCGGCTTACCGACCTGCGCCACGCGGCCGGCATCCAGCACCACGATTTTGTCGGCGAGGGTCATCGCTTCGACCTGATCGTGGGTGACGTAAATCATCGTGCGGCCAAGACGCTTGTGCAGGCGGGAGATTTCGATACGCATCTGAACGCGCAGGGCGGCATCCAGGTTAGAGAGAGGTTCATCAAGCAGGAACACGCGCGGTTCGGCCACCAGCGTACGGCCAATCGCCACACGCTGACGCTGTCCGCCGGAAAGCGCTTTTGGTTTTCGCTCCAGCAGGTGCGCCAGCTGCAGCACTTCCGCCACCTGCGTCACGCGCTGGTTAATCACCTCTTTCTTCGCGCCGGCCAGCTTCAGGCCAAAGGACATGTTTTCGGCAACGGAAAGGTGGGGGTAGAGTGCATAAGACTGGAAGACCATACCGACGCCGCGTTCGGCAGGCGGGATGTCATTCATTCGGGTATCACCGATCAGCAGGTCGCCGCTGGTGATCGTTTCAAGACCGGCAATCATACGCAGCAGAGTTGATTTACCGCAGCCTGATGGGCCAACAAACACCACGAATTCACCTTCGTGGATGTCCAGATTGATGTCTTTCGACACCACAACGTCACCCCAGGCTTTCGTTACATTACGCAGCTGTACGCTCGCCATGCCCTTCTCCCTTCGTTACAACCTGTCGCCGACAGAAACATTCAAGATAAGTTCACTATGGGGTATCCATTACTTTCCCGAATCCTCCACCCCCCGGCTTTTTTATGGGGGAGGAGGCGGGAGGATGAGAGAGCAGGCTCTGCGACCGCCGTGGGCGGGCTGAGGCAAAATTCGTGAAGCCGCCTGCAAAATTCGGTGGGTTTTTATGTGCGCCAGCACTCATAACTTAAATTTATGCAACAGAGATCACACAAACGGGGGGTGGGGCGTAGGGATTGGGAGGATGGAAAGAGGATGTCAAATAAGGAGACTGAGACACGTTGAACCACTGAAGTCATACCACGAGACATCACCAAAAAGGATGGCAGCTATGAATATCAAGACTGGCGCACGCGTTTTCGCATTGTCCGCCCTCGCAGCAATGATGATTTCCGCACCGGCGCTCGCCAAAATTGAAGAAGGCAAACTGGTTATCTGGATTAACGGCGACAAGGGCTATAACGGCCTGGCCGAAGTGGGCAAAAAATTCGAGAAAGACACCGGTATCAAAGTGACCGTTGAACACCCGGACAAACTGGAAGAGAAGTTCCCGCAGGTTGCAGCTACCGGCGACGGCCCGGACATCATCTTCTGGGCGCATGACCGTTTCGGTGGCTACGCGCAGTCTGGCCTGCTGGCTGAAGTGACGCCAGACAAAGCGTTCCAGGACAAGCTGTTCCCGTTCACCTGGGACGCCGTGCGCTACAACGGCAAGCTGATCGCTTACCCTATCGCGGTTGAAGCGCTGTCTCTGATTTACAACAAAGACCTGGTGCCAAACCCGCCGAAAACCTGGGAAGAGATCCCGAAACTGGATAAAGAGCTGAAGGCGAAAGGTAAATCCGCCCTGATGTTCAACCTGCAAGAGCCGTACTTCACCTGGCCGCTGATTGCTGCCGACGGCGGTTACGCGTTCAAGTTTGAAAACGGCAAGTATGACGTGAAAGACGTGGGCGTAGACAATGCGGGCGCGAAAGCGGGTCTGACCTTCCTGATCGATCTGATCAAGAACAAACACATGAACGCGGATACCGACTACTCCATCGCGGAAGCGGCGTTCAACAAAGGCGAAACCGCGATGACCATCAACGGTCCGTGGGCCTGGACCAACATCGACAAGAGCAAAATCAACTATGGCGTGACGCTGCTGCCAACCTTCAAAGGCAAGCCGTCTAAACCGTTCGTTGGCGTGCTGAGCGCAGGCATCAACGCCGCCAGCCCGAACAAAGAGCTGGCGAAAGAGTTCCTGGAAAACTACCTGCTGACCGATCAGGGTCTGGATGAAGTGAACAAGGACAAACCGCTGGGCGCCGTCGCGCTGAAATCCTTCCAGGATCAGCTGGCGAAAGACCCGCGTATCGCGGCTACCATGGATAACGCCCAGAAAGGCGAAATCATGCCGAACATCCCACAGATGGCAGCGTTCTGGTACGCCACCCGTACTGCGGTCATCAACGCAGCAAGCGGTCGTCAAACCGTTGATGCCGCGCTGAAAGATGCTCAGGGTCGTATTACTAAGTAATGCCGTAGTCCCCTCTCCCTGTGGGAGAGGGTTAGGGTGAGGGTTGTCGCTTTCCGCACGCCCTCACCCCGGCCCTCTCCCCCAGGAGAGGGAGAAAAGATCACACGTTGTAGAGGAAGAACCCCATGGATGTCATTAAAAAGAAGCACTGGTGGCAAAGCGACGCGCTGAAGTGGTCAGCGATCGGTCTGCTGTGTCTGCTGGTGGGTTACCTTGTTGTTTTAATGTACGTACAAGGGGAATATCTGTTCGCCATCATGACGCTGATCTTAAGCTCTGCTGGCCTGTATATTTTCGCCAACCGTAAAGCCTATGCCTGGCGCTATGTCTATCCGGGCGTGGCCGGGATGGGGCTGTTTGTCCTGTTCCCGCTGATTTGCACCATCGCCATTGCGTTCACCAACTACAGCAGCACCAACCAGCTTGCGCAGGAACGCGCGCAGCAGGTCCTGCTGGACCGCTCATACCAGGCAGGCAAGACCTTTAACTTCGGCCTGTATCCTGCCGGCAACGATTGGAAGTTAGCGCTTACTGACGATGCAAGCGGGAAATACTATGTCTCCGACGCCTTCAAATTTGGCGGCGAGCAGAAGCTGGCCTTAAAAGAAGCACAGGCCCTGCCGGAAGGTGAACGTGCCAACCTGCGCGTGATTACCCAGAACCGTCAGGCGCTGACCCAGCTCACCGCCGTGCTGCCAGATGAGAGCAAAGTGACCATGAGCTCGCTGCGCCAGTTCTCCGGCACGCAGCCACTCTACACCCTGGCAAATGACGGCACGCTGACGAATAACCAGAGCGGCGTGAAGTATCGCCCGAACAACGACATCGGTTTCTATCAGTCCATTACCGCCGACGGCAAATGGGGTGATGACAAGCTCAGCCCGGGCTACACCGTCACCATCGGCTGGGACAACTTTACCCGCGTGTTTACCGACGAAGGCATTCAGAAACCGTTCTTCGCCATCTTCGTCTGGACGGTGGTCTTCTCGGTGCTGACGGTGATACTGACCGTGGCCGTGGGCATGGTGCTGGCCTGCCTGGTGCAGTGGGAATCCCTGAAGGGCAAAGCGATTTACCGCGTGCTGCTGATTCTGCCCTATGCCGTACCGTCGTTTATCTCGATACTGATTTTCAAAGGGCTGTTCAACCAGAGCTTCGGTGAAATCAACATGATGCTGAGCGCGCTGTTCGGCATCAAACCGGCCTGGTTCAGCGACCCAACCACCGCCCGCTCGATGATTATCATCGTCAACACCTGGCTGGGCTATCCGTACATGATGATCCTGTGCATGGGGCTGCTTAAGGCTATCCCGGACGATCTGTACGAAGCCTCGGCGATGGACGGCGCGGGCCCGTTCCAGAACTTCTTCAAAATTACGCTGCCGCTGCTCATCAAGCCGCTGACGCCGCTGATGATTGCCAGCTTCGCCTTTAACTTTAACAACTTCGTGCTGATTCAGCTGTTGACCAACGGCGGCCCGGACCGCCTTGGCACCACCACGCCAGCGGGCTATACCGACCTGCTCGTGAGCTACACCTACCGTATCGCCTTCGAAGGCGGCGGCGGTCAGGACTTCGGCCTGGCGGCGGCGATTGCCACCCTGATCTTCCTGCTGGTGGGCGCCCTGGCGATTGTGAACCTGAAAGCCACACGTATGAAATTTGACTAAGGAGGGCATCGATCATGGCAATGGTACAACCCAAATCTCAAAAGCTGCGCCTCCTGGCGACGCACTTAGGCCTGCTGATTTTTATCGCGGCGATCATGTTCCCGCTGCTGATGGTTATCGCCATCTCCCTGCGTTCGGGTAACTTCGCCACCGGGAGCCTGATCCCGGACGAAATCTCCTGGGAGCACTGGAAGCTGGCGCTGGGCTTCAGCGTGGAACACGCCGATGGCCGCATCACGCCGCCACCGTTCCCGGTGCTGCTGTGGCTGTGGAACTCGGTGAAAATCGCAGGCATTACCGCCGTGGGTATCGTCGCGCTGTCCACCACCTGCGCTTACGCCTTCGCCCGCATGCGCTTCCCGGGCAAAGCGACGCTGCTGAAAGGGATGCTGATTTTCCAGATGTTCCCGGCGGTGCTGTCGCTGGTGGCGCTGTATGCCCTGTTTGACCGTCTGGGCCAGTACGTGCCGTTTATCGGTCTGAACACCCACGGCGGCGTGATCTTCGCCTATCTTGGCGGCATTGCGCTGCACGTATGGACCATTAAAGGCTATTTCGAAACCATCGACGGCTCGCTGGAAGAAGCGGCTGCGCTGGATGGCGCGACGCCGTGGCAGGCGTTCCGCCTGGTGCTGCTGCCGCTGTCGGTGCCGATCCTGGCGGTGGTGTTTATCCTGTCGTTTATCGCCGCCATCACCGAAGTGCCGGTCGCGTCGCTGCTGCTGCGCGATGTCAACAGCTACACCCTGGCCGTGGGTATGCAGCAATACCTCAACCCGCAAAACTACCTGTGGGGCGACTTTGCCGCGGCGGCCGTACTCTCTGCCATCCCGATTACCGTGGTGTTCCTGCTGGCGCAGCGCTGGCTGGTTAACGGCCTGACGGCGGGCGGTGTGAAAGGTTAAGTTTCATTTGTTATGCCACTGCAACCCTCAACTTTAGACGTATTGTATTGACCCAATACTCAAAATATTTTGCGGTGCTGGAAGGCGGCAAGTGAGTGAATCCCCAGGAGCTTACTAAAGTAAGTGACTGGGGTGAGCGAACGCAGCCAACGCATCAGCAGCGTAAAATATGAAGAGTAAACTTGTGACTGTTGTTAGGCGCTCTTAGGAGCGCCATTTTTTTATTCGCGCTTCAGCCGCTTCGAATTACACAGCCAGAGGGTGATCACCAGCAGCAGGATCGCCGCCGAGTAGATCAGCACGTCGAGGGGAGATTTATGATCGACGATGATCAGCCGCACTATCGCGGTGATCCCAATGTAGACAAAATAGCGCAGCGGGAAGTGAAAGCCGGACTGAAAATACTTCACAATCAGGGCGATAAATTCAAAGTAGAGAAAGTAGACCACCAGGCCTTCCACCAGCGCATATTTGCTGGTTTGTTCAGGGGCGAACAGTACATCCGCCAGATGCACCGTCTCTTTACCCAAAAAGACGACCAGTATCAGGCCAAGGCTCAACAGACCGAGGTTCAGCACGGTCTGGAGGACAGTTGAGATAAACTCAACGCGCGGGCGAGTCAGGGATGTCATACAGCACCTCATTCTCCAGGGCGAGATTCCTGTATAACGCAAAAATGTGACGGGGATCTATATTTTTTGTTTATGTTTGGCGCAACGGAGAGGATTCCCCTCACCCCGGCCCTCTCCCCAAAGGGGCGAGGTGGAAAAGACAGCGCCGAGCGATCCCCTCTCCCCTTTGGGGAGAGGGTTAGGGTGAGGGGCATCAGCGGAAGTTAACGTTCTTATCGCTGGTCATGTCATACAGCTGGAACTTACGCCCAAGCTGCTGGCCCCCGTCACGCGTCAGCGGCGTCCAGCCCACCGCCGCACGGCTGCGGGTTGGGCCTGACGAGAAGAGATCCAGCGGAATCGACACGTAGACCCCTTTGGTGAAGTCCCCTTCCCCATATTCGTCCGGCGAGACGTTGGTGATGGTGGCGTAGCCGCCCACCACGACGCCGCTGTCGAAGTGTTTGGAGATATCCAGCGTGCCGCCCTTATCGCCTGCCAGATACTGGCCGACGCTGGCCTTCACCAGCACGTCAGGCGCGAACGACGGCGTCCAGTAGGCGGTCAGATGGCCCGTTTTGACGCTGTAGTCGGTGAACTTCATCATGTCCTGCGCGCTGCGCCAGTCGCGCTGCTTGACGTAGTTGGCGTCAATCCCGAACGCCCAGTTGCTGTCGACAGGGCGATAAAGCACTTCCGCCCCCGCGCCGCCGTACATGGTTTCCAGATAGCCGCCGTACGCCTGGCCGTAGAAACCGTTGCCGAAGTACTGGAAGTAGTTGGCCTGCAGGTTATTCACGTAGGCATCGTTTTGCACGTACTCACGCACGCGGGTACGCACGCGCGGCAGCGTCGAGTCTTTTGGCGGGTTGGTATAGTTGAACTTGTCGTAGTTGTTGGCGATGTTGCCGAACAGGCTGCCGGTGGTCAGCAGGTGGTCGGTGAGCCACAGATCCGCCGTCGCCATGACGCCCAGCTGATACATGTAGAAGTTTTCCGGCCCGCCGACGGACTGGTTCAGCACCGGATCGATATGGAAATCGAAGCGCGATCTGTCGATATACCATCCCTGCTCGGTGGTCTCCGGCACAATCGGCTCAACGCGTTTTTGCACCAGCTCGGTTTCATGCCCCAGCGGTTCGCCTTCCAGGTGGCGCTTGAGGCTGGCAACGTCCGTTTCGGTGGTGACCTGCGGCAGGTTGAGGCGGTTTTCCGTCACGCGGATCGTGCGGATCCCCTCCGGCAGATCGTTCATGACGATCCGGTTGGCGCGCTCGATCCCTTCCCGCGAGTCGCGGTATTTCACCTGCTCGCCGGTGACGTAAAGCGTATCGCCTTTGGTCTGAATCTTCGGATCCGCCAGACCGGCGTTGTATTTCAGCAGCGTCAGCTGGTTTGCCACCACGGAGTGCTGCAGAATGGCATCCTGCGGCTCCGGCCGGTAGGCAGGCCGCGCGTTATCATTGTAGTGCGGCCGCATGTCGTTAAAGTTGGTGCGCAGCGTGAAGCCGAACATCACCGTATTGCCGCGCTCGTAGCTGAGGTTAACGTCGGCCCAGTCGGTGACGCGATAAATGGCGCCGACGTTAAACTTGCTCTTCTGCTCAATCTTTCCGGCGAATTCCTGCGAATAGTCATTCCCTTCGTACTCCAGCTTCAGGCGCAGCGGCTGCCACGGCGTCTGGTATTCCACGCCGCCAAACAGCGACGCCGGGCCGTGGAACATCTGATCGCCGTTAATTGAACCGGCTTTTTTATAGCTATTATCGCGGTAGCAATATTTATCGCTGTAGGAGCAAAACGGGTTTTTTACGTTGCCGCTGGTGCCCAGATAGCCCCAGCCAAGACCGAGCGAGAAGTCGAACGGCCCCCAGGCCTTGCTGGCCACAATGTATTCCGCGTCAAACAGGCCGGTCCCGCCGATATCTTTGGCGCCCACGGACACCTGCGGCATCCAGTAGCTCTCTTCCCAGAGGCGCAGCTTGAGGTCGAAGGCTTTATCTTTGTAGGTCTGATCGCCGGAGAATGCCTCCACGCTGCTGTACTGTTTCGTCCGCACGTCGGTATAGCGCAGCGTGGTTTCAAGCCACGGGAACAGCTGCACCGACGCCGAGTAGTAGCGGTACTGGTCGTTATCGCGGTAGTTAAGGCTGATTTCCCCTTCGCGCGCCATACGCGCGGTGGGGGTTTGCAGTAAACCGACGCCGCCGAAGTCTGACTGAGACGGGCCAACGGGTGCCGGATACGTTTCTGCATGGCAGGCGGCACTCACGCAGAGCGCCAGCATGCTGTAGAGATAAGGTCTTTTCATTATTCCGGTATCCGCTGAATCAGGGAGTGAAGGATATCGGCGTTAAGCCCGTCATACGCCTTCGTCCAGAAATGGTCGGCAAAACCGACAAAAATGATGCTGCCCGGCATAGGTTCGATATGGCGCTTGTTCCAGTAAGCCACCGGCGCTTTTTGCGTGTGCCCGTCAGGGTAAACCACCCAGGCGTAGCTGTTATCGGCACCGCTGAGCAGGCTCTGCTCGTCGAGGTAGCTCGCCACGTCGCGTCCCGGCGTAAAGGGCTTGTTGCCCGGGCTGCTGATAAGCCCCATCACGGTCACCGTCGTCGGCTTCTCCGGAAGCCAGAGCGTATACTCCCCTTCCAGCGTCGGGTTGCCGTTTTCCGTGACGCGCACCTCGTCCGGATCAAGATTCACCTTCTGACGGCCCGTCACCTTCAGCGCCTGCAGCTGCTGGCGGACGCTGTTAATGGCCGCCGCGTCGTCGCCGTCTTCCTGCTCCGCAAGTCCCGTTAGCCTGGCAAGAAGCGCCTTATGCTGTTGTTCCGCTTCAGCGGTTTTCTGCCGTTCAGCGATCACCGCCCCCGGCCACCAGCTGTTGGCGAGCCTCGGCTGCCCGACAAGATCGAGCAGATGCTCGGCGTGGGTTAAGGTTTTAGGTTTTTCACTGTCCGGCGTATAGACCTTCACCGTTCCTGCAGACCACGCCGCGGGGGTGGCAAGGCTCGCAATTAGCGCAACGCGGATAATTGTTCTCATGATTTTGCGGCCTTGATCAGCGTGGTTTTCACCGGGAAGAAACCGGCACCGAGATACTGCAAGGACTGGCGGATCTGCCCTTCCTCGTCGATCCAGAAGCGGTTGTGCCAGGTAGCCTGGTCGGTGGCGACCGCTTCATCCAGCACGCGAACCTGCGTTTCGTCGCTGCCGACCTTCACGCTGTCGGTGCCATCCCAGCGGAAGGTGGAATGCGCCGTGGCGTAACGCACCTGCTTGTGTTCGGTCCAGCCCATCGTGCGCGTCCAGCCTGCGCCGTCGACGATCTGGTTCGGCTTGATCAGCGGGTCGTCGGCGATATTATTCACTTCCAGCAGGTTGTCGCCGCCGAGCAGCGTTTTCACTATGCGGCCGTGCTGCGTCACGATGGTGGCCTGATCCTGCGTCACCCATTTCTGCTGCCCGTTTTCATCGAAAGCGAGCACCACAAACAGCTGCGGGCCATCGTTAAGCTGCATGTACTGGCTGGCATAAGGCATGTTTTGCAGTTCGTCATCGGTCAGATGCACGCCGGGTGTGCCGAACAGGCTTTCCCACAGGGAATGTCCCAGCCCTTTGGTGGTGGCCGAGCACGCCTGCAGCAGCAGGCAAATCAGAATGATTGCAGGTCGCTTCACGACTCTTCTCCGAAGGGGCGAAATAACCACACCGAAGTGTGGTTATGATTAAAACACCCGGTCTTACTGGGTGCTGGTTGTCGTAGTGGTCGTGGTTCCGGTATTGGAGCCATCACCGCCACCGGTTGCCGCCAGCGCGACACCCACGGCTGAACTTACGGTGCTGGTGCTGGCCGCGGTAGAACTTCCCGCAGACGCAGACGTCGCTGCCGACCCTGCTGCTTCCCCGACCTGAACCGGAGCTGCATAGACAGATGTCGCCGCAAGCGCAGATATGGCAAAAATGCCATACAGTACTTTCTTCATAACAATTTCCCTTCAATGAATGAATGGAGATTTGCCCGAAAAGAATTTCAGGCGGAATCGAGTATACACAACTCAAGCCGCGGGTTTGCCGTACGGGGAAATAGGGGTAGGGTTTTCAGACTAATGGATAAAATCGAAATGAAAGACAAATATTAAAAATACATAACCAATACAAAACAAGGAGTTATAATATAATAATATTAGTTATCTTCTGCGTATTTTCTTAAAATAAACCGCAGCAATTAACGGGTTAAGCGTCTTTTTCGGATTAAACTCAGAGCCATAATTTGAGTTAACTAACAGACATCAGGAATTATCCGATAAAAAAATGCCGGCATTAAGCCGGCACGTTTTCATGGCGTTTTAATTATGCACGCCAGGCTTTATAACGGTTGATCAAACCATTTGTCGAGCTGTCGTGGCTGGCAATCGCTTTATCGTCACCCAGCTCTGGCAGAATACGGTTTGCCAGCTGTTTGCCCAGCTCAACGCCCCACTGGTCAAAGGTGAAGATGTTCAGGATCGCGCCCTGCGTGAAGATTTTGTGCTCGTACAGGGCAATCAGCGCGCCCAGGCTGAACGGCGTGATTTCGCGCAGCAGGATAGAGTTGGTTGGGCGGTTGCCTTCGAACACCTTGAACGGCACCACGTGCTCCAGGGTTGCCGGATCTTTACCCTGGTCACGGTATTCCTGCTCAACGACTTCACGGGATTTACCGAACGCCAGCGCTTCGGTCTGCGCGAAGAAGTTCGACAGCAGCTTCGGATGGTGGTCAGACAGCGGGTTATGGGTGATAGCCGGGGCGATGAAATCGCACGGTACCATTTTGGTGCCCTGGTGGATCAGCTGGTAGAAGGCATGCTGACCGTTGGTGCCCGGCTCGCCCCAGATGATTGGGCCAGTCTGGTAATCCACCGCGTTGCCGTTACGGTCAACGTATTTACCGTTGGATTCCATATTGCCCTGCTGGAAGTAGGCCGCAAAACGGTGCATATACTGGTCGTACGGCAGGATCGCTTCGGTTTCAGCGCCGAAGAAGTTGTTGTACCAGATACCGATCAGCGCCAGCAGCACCGGCAGGTTTTTCTCTGGTGCGGTCGTGGAGAAGTGTTTATCCATCGCGTGCGCGCCGGACAGCAGCTCAACGAAGTTGTCGAAGCCCACGGACAGGATGATGGACAGGCCAATCGCAGACCACAGGGAGTAGCGGCCGCCAACCCAGTCCCAGAACTCGAACATGTTCGCGGTATCAATGCCAAACTCGCTAACCGCTTTACCGTTGGTGGACAGCGCCGCGAAGTGTTTCGCTACGTGCTTGTTGTCGCCCGCGGTTTTCAGGAACCAGTCGCGCGCGCTGTGGGCGTTGGTCATGGTTTCCTGCGTCGTGAAGGTTTTAGACGCCACCAGGAACAGCGTGGTTTCCGGGTTCACGTTCTTCAGCACTTCGGCGATGTGGGTACCATCGACGTTAGACACGAAATGCATATTGAGGTGGTTTTTGTACGGGCGCAGCGCTTCGGTCACCATGAATGGACCGAGATCGGAACCGCCGATACCGATGTTCACCACGTCGGTGATCGCTTTGCCGGTGTAGCCTTTCCAGCTACCGGAGATGATCGCTTCGGAGAAGGTTTTCATCTTTTCCAGCACCGCGTTCACTTCCGGCATGACGTCTTTGCCGTCAACGATGATTGGCGTATTGCTACGGTTACGCAGGGCCACGTGCAGCACGGCACGGTCTTCGGTGCGGTTAATTTTCTCACCGGAGAACATGGATTTGATGGCGTCCGCCAGCTCGGTTTCTTTCGCCAGATCCTGCAGCTTTGCCAGCGTCTCTTCGGTAATGCGGTTTTTGGAGAAATCCACCAGCATCAGGTCGTCGAAGGTCGCGGAGAATTTCGTGAAACGATCGGCATCTTTCGCGAACAGATCCGCGATGGTGACGTCTTTCATTTCATCATAATGTTTCTGGAGTGCCTGCCAGGCAGCGGTCTGCGTTGGGTTGATGTTTTTCATTAGCAATACTCTTCTGATTTGAGAATTGTGACTGCGGTCGATTGTAGCGCCTGCAAATAAAAATTGTGATGGTTTTTATGCCATTGCCCTGGCCTGCATCAAACGCAGGTGAAAAGACCCGAAAAGTATAGCTGCTGAAGCGCCTTCCCGGGGCGGCGAAATGTCGGTCAAAACAGGGTAAAACGGAGCATAAAATATGGCCCTGTTATAAGTCCTGTTTCTCAGGGGTACCCCCCCATAAAAAATCCGCATAATCCCAGCATTGACAGGACCTCCCCCGCATTTTATTTATAGGGCCGTATTTTGCGCCTGCACCTGTTTTCGTTTCACTCTTGTGCCAAGGTCGCTTATTCATTCCCTGACACGAGGTTGTTATGACGAGTTTTGTGGTCGCCAAATTTGGCGGCACCAGTGTGGCCGATTACGATGCCATGAACCGCAGCGCCGATGTGGTGCTGGCCGATCCGAATACCCGACTGGTGGTGCTATCTGCCTCCGCCGGAGTGACGAACCTGCTGGTTTCTCTGTCTGAAGGACTGGAAGCGACAGAACGTTTCGTGAAGCTGGATGCACTGCGCAAAATTCAGTTCAACATCCTTGAGCGTCTGCAGAACCCGAACGTGATCCGCGAAGAAGTGGAACGCCTGCTGGAAAATATCACCACCCTGGCAGAAGCGGCGTCTCTGGCCACCTCCACCGCCCTGACCGACGAGCTGGTCAGCCACGGCGAGCTGATGTCCACCCTGCTGTTTGTTGAAATCATGCGCGAGCGTAACGTTCAGGCGCAGTGGTTTGACGTGCGTAAAATCATGCGTACCAGCGACCGCTTTGGCCGGGCCGAGCCGGACGTTGAGGCGCTGGCGGAGCTGACCAGTCAGCAGCTGGCACCGCGTCTGGCAGACGGTATCGTGATTACCCAGGGCTTTATCGGCAGCGAAGCGAAAGGCCGCACCACCACGCTTGGCCGCGGCGGCAGCGACTACACCGCCGCGCTGCTGGGCGAAGCCCTGCACGCCACGCGCGTCGATATCTGGACTGACGTTCCGGGCATCTACACCACCGACCCGCGCGTCGTTTCCGCGGCGAAACGTATTGATGTGATCGCGTTTGAAGAAGCGGCGGAAATGGCCACCTTCGGCGCGAAGGTGCTGCACCCGGCCACGCTGCTGCCTGCCGTGCGCAGCGATATTCCGGTCTTCGTCGGCTCCAGTAAAGATCCGAAAGCCGGCGGGACGCTGGTGTGCAAGAAAACGGAAAACCCGCCGCTGTTCCGCGCCCTGGCCCTGCGCCGTCGCCAGACGCTGGTGACGCTGCACAGCCACAATATGCTGCATTCCCGCGGCTTCCTGGCGGAAGTGTTCGGCATTCTTGCGCGCCACAATATCTCGGTGGATCTGATCACCACCTCTGAAGTTAGCATTGCCCTGACGCTGGACACCACCGGCTCAACCTCCACCGGCGACACGCTGCTGACGCAGTCGCTGCTGATTGAGCTGTCTGAACTGTGCCGCGTGGAAGTGGAAGAAGACCTGGCGCTGGTTGCCATCATTGGCAACAAGCTGTCGCGCGCCTGCGGCGTGGGCAAAGAGGTGTTTGGCGTGCTCGACCCGTTCAACATCCGCATGATCTGCTACGGCGCATCCAGCTATAACCTCTGCTTCCTGGTCCCAGCCGACCAGGCCGAGCAGGTCGTGCAGAAACTTCATCAGAATTTGTTTGAATAAAATTCGTTAGCACGTTAAACAATATCAATAAGCCGGGCACAGACCCGGCTTTTTCATAACTAAACAACACGACAATACTGCAAGGAATCCATTATGTTATCCGCCATCACGCGGCTGTTCCCGTTATGGGCGCTGCTGCTCTCCGTACTCGCCTATTACACGCCCACCGCGTTCACCGGCATTGGTCCGTGGGTTACCACGCTGCTAATGCTGATCATGTTCGGCATGGGTGTGCATCTGAAAATCGACGACTTTAAACGCGTGCTGTCTCGCCCTGCGCCCGTCGCGGCAGGAATATTTCTGCACTACCTGGTGATGCCGCTCGCGGCGTGGCTGCTGGCGATGGCCTTTAAGATGCCGCCCGATCTCTCCGCCGGGATGGTGCTGGTAGGCAGCGTGGCCAGCGGCACGGCGTCCAACGTCATGATCTATCTGGCGAAAGGTGACGTGGCCCTCTCCGTCACTATTTCATCCGTTTCCACGCTGGTGGGCGTAATTGCCACGCCGCTGTTAACCCGCCTGTACGTGGACGCGCATATTCAGGTGGACGTGATGGGCATGCTGGTGAGCATTCTGCAGATAGTGGTGATCCCGATTGCGCTGGGGCTGGTCATTCACCATCTTTTTCCGCGCGTGGTGAAAGCGGTTGAGCCCTACCTGCCTGCGTTTTCGATGGTCTGTATTCTGGCCATCATCAGCGCCGTGGTAGCCGGTTCCGCATCGCATATTGCTTCCGTCGGGTTTGCGGTGATCGTCGCGGTGGTGCTGCATAACACCATTGGCCTGCTGGGCGGCTACTGGGGCGGGAAGCTGTTTGGTTTTGACGAATCGACCTGCCGCACGCTGGCAATCGAGGTGGGCATGCAGAACTCCGGCCTGGCGGCGGCGCTCGGTAAAATTTACTTCTCCCCGCTGGCGGCCCTGCCTGGCGCGCTGTTCTCCGTCTGGCATAACCTCTCCGGTTCGCTGCTGGCGGGATACTGGTCCGGCAAACCAATTGATGAACAAACGAAAAAAGATGCGGTGAAGCAGGGTTAATTGACGCGGCTTGCTTTACACTGAAGCCTCCCTATCAGGAGGCTTCAGCAATGGCGACACCACGTTTAACCCAGAAAGACATGACCGAAGCCGAGCAGCGCGAACTGAAAACGCTTCTCGACCGCGCCCGCATCGCGCATGGCCGCACGCTGACCAACGCCGAAACCAATCAGGTTAAAAAAGAGTACATCGATAAGCTGATGGCGCAGCGTGAGGCCGCGGCGAAAAAAGCCCGCAAGCTGAAAAAAGAGCAGGCTTATAAACCCGATGCAGAGGCGACCTTTTCCTGGTCGGCCAATACCTCTACCCGCGGAAGGCGCTAATCAGCGCCCTTTCTTTTTGCGCCCCGGCTGGGTAAAGCGTTTTCCGTTGCCCGGCTTGCCTCGCCCTTTCTCTTCCGCCTGCGGCGCCTTCACCACCGGGCGTTTAATCGCCTGAGCTTTCGGTTTGGCTTTGGCCTTCGGCTTCGCTTCGGACGAAGAGTTTTCGATAAGCTTGAACAGCTCGATCAGCTCATCGTCCGTTAGGTCACGCCACTCGCCCAGCGGGATACCGGACAGGCTGACGTTCATGATGCGCGTGCGCTCAAGCTTCGTCACTTCATAACCAAAGTGCTCGCACATGCGGCGGATCTGACGATTCAGGCCCTGCACCAGGGTAATGCGGAACGCGAACGGCGCTTCTTTCTTCACCTTACACTTTTTCGTGACGGTACCGAGGATCGGCACGCCGGCGCCCATGCCGCGAATAAAGTCGTCCGTGACCGGCTTATTCACCGTCACAATGTACTCTTTCTCGTGGTCGTTACCGGCTCGCAGAATTTTGTTGACCAGATCGCCGTGGTTGGTGAGGAAAATCAGCCCCTGCGAGTCTTTATCCAGACGGCCAATCGGGAAGATACGGCTGCTGTGGTTCACGAAATCAACGATGTTGTCCCGCTCGCCGTCTTCCGTGGTGCTGACAATCCCAACCGGCTTGTTCAACGCGATAAACACCAGGTCTTCGGCATCACGCGGTTCGATGACCTGACCATTCACTTTGACCACATCGCCAGGCACCACCTGATCGCCGATGGTGGCGCGTTTGCCGTTAAGAAACACGTTACCTTGTTCAATGTAACGGTCCGCCTCGCGACGTGAGCAGATCCCGCTCTCGCTAATGTATTTGTTTAATCGGGTTGATTGAGTTGGCAGCATAGTTTCTCCTGTGAAGGGCGAAATATACCTTAGGTACGGGCTGGAAAAAAAGATTAGCCGACGGTAACTGAGACGGGTTTTCCAAGTTTACCCAGCATCATGACCAGCGTGTCGAGCGTAAATTTATTAGTTTTAAGATTCACCACGTCGGAGACACGTGGTCTGGATACATTTAATCGGACAGCGGCATCCGCCTGGCGAAGCTTGTTTTCAGCAATCCATGAGGAAATCTCCTGCATGAGCTGTCGCTTGATCGCCAGCAGTTGCTCAACCTCTTTTTCAGCGCTGTCTTGTAGTCGCTCGGCCTCATTCTCTTCGAAGCCCAGTTCAGTAAAAATATTTGCTTCTGCCGCCGTCACGTGGCGAATTTTTGTATCAACACGGTCTCGCATATTCAATTCCTCCGGGCATCAAGTACGGCCTGAAAGCGTGTCCTGGCGATATGCTTATCATGGCTTGTTGTACGCTGCGTTTTTTTGTTAAAGCAATGCAGCACATACACCGCATCGTCAAAACGGGCTAAATAAAGGATTCGATAAGCCCCCATGTTCCCACGAAGCCGTATTTCCGCCACGCCTTTGCCAATTTCAGACATCGGCTTCCAGTCCGCCGCCTCCAGGCCAGCCTGCAGCCGGTGTAGCTGATAGCCAGCATCTCTGCGAATTTCTTCTGGAAAACCGCGTAGATCGTCAAATGCACTTCCCATCCATGCAATCGGCCTTATGACTGGCCTTTGTGAAAGCATACCACATCCTTGTATAAAATTTTATACACCATCAAACAATAACGTTACTCCACGAGCACGTCGCGACTCGTGGAACTACGTTATGTTTTCTTCAGGATTTGGTCACGCCTCGCGGCCAGAATCTGCGAGGCGCTTTCAGAGATTAATACTCATCCCGCTCGTCGTCTTCATCCGGCTGTTCCATCACGCTGTAGGCCACCGCGCAGAACAGCGAGTTGAGACGCTTCATGTCCCCCAGCAGCCCCAGGTGCAGAGAGCTGGTCTCGATACTCTGCACGTTCTGCTGATGCAGGCGCTCAACGTGGGCGTGCGAGTAGCGGCGGTTCAGAATGCGGAAACGATGCTTGTTGCGGCGCAGGCGGCGCGCGCTCGGCACGTCGCTGGAAAAGAAGACCAGCATCGCCAGCTTCAGGTTGCTCAACAGCTGTTCGTGGAGCGCTTCCAGCTCCTTCAGGCCTTCCCCGGAGAACGCCCGGCGTGCGGCCAGCGATTTGTCGGCGATCTCGCTGCCCATACGCTCAACGATATCGGAAGACTGCTCAAGGTTAAGCGACATCTCGATGATTTCCGCCCAGCGGCGAGACTCCTCTTCCGCCAGCTCGTCCTGCGGCATGCGCGCCAGATAGAGCTTAATGGCGGTATAAAGCACGTTGATATCGTCCGCTAATCGGCGCAGCTCTTTCTCTTCACGCGGCTCGCCGTGCATCACCTTTTGCAGGCCTTCGAGCATGGTTTCCATTGCGTCGCCCATGCGCAGCGTCTCGCGCGCGGCATTCGCCAGCGCCAGCGCCGGGGTATCCAGCGCGGACGTATCCAGATGCTTCGGCTTCAGGCGCGCATCCAGCTCCGGTTCATCCTGAATGAGACGTTCGCAGAAGCGGGCCATCGGCGCCGCAAAAGGCACCATCGCCAGGCAGCGCACCAGGTTGTAGAACACGTGGAAATAGATCACCAGCTCCGCCTTCGGCAGCGAGAGGTTATCCATCAGGTTCGCCAGCGGGTGCACAAACGGCAGGATAATCAGGCTCCCCACCAGCTTAAACAGCAGGCTGCCGAGCGCCACGCGGCGGGCGGCAGCGTTGGCGGCGCTGTTGTTGAGCATTGCCAGCAGGCCAGATCCCAGGTTGGCACCAATGACCAGACACAGCGCCACCGGGAAGGAGATCGCTCCGGCTGCGGTTAAGGTCGCCGTCAGCAGGACCGCCGCCAGGCTGGAGTAGCTGACGATGGCAAACACCGCCCCGATCAGCGCGTCGAGCATGATGTCACCGGTCAGCGAGGCGAAGATGACCTGAACGCCGTTGGCCTGGGTTATCGGGGTCACCGCCTGCACAATCAGCTCCAGCGCCAGCAGGATCAGCCCCAGGCCAATACCCACGCGCCCGAGCTGCCCGGCGCGGGTCTGCTTGCGGCCAAGGAAGAAGATGACGCCGATGAAAATCAGCAGCGGTGACAGCCAGGAGAGATCGAACGTCAGGATACGCGCCATCAGCGCGGTACCCACATCGGCGCCCAGCACAATGACCAGCGCCGGAGCGAGCGCCACCAGATCCTGCGCCACAAAGGAGGTGACGAGCAGGGTTGTAGCGTTACTGCTCTGAACCAGCGCCGTGACGCCAATGCCCGCGCAGAAGGCGAGCGGCTTCTTCTCAACGCTGCTGCTGAGGACGGTGCGTAAACGGGCGCCAAAGACGCGCATCACGCCGGTACGGACGATATGGGTCCCCCATACGAGCAGTGCGACTGCGGAAAGCAGGTGTAACAACGTCAGCACGGAAGGTTTTCCTCCTTATCGTTATTCATTTTCCTTAGGTTCAGTATAAGGGTTAAAACGTAAGAAAGAGACAGGGCGCCCCATGAGCGCCCTGTTTGTTGTAAGGAAAAGTGATTTTAGTCGGCGTCGTAGCCGAGATTCGGGGCCAGCCAGCGCTCAACCTCTGACACGCTCATGCCTTTGCGCAGGGCGTAATCTTCGATCTGATCGCGCTGCAGCTGCGCCACGGCAAAGTACTTGCTGTCCGGGTGGCTGAAGTACCAGCCGGAAACAGAGGCACCCGGCCACATGGCGAACGACTCGGTGAGCTTCATCCCCGTATGGGCCTCAACATCGAGAAGTTTCCAGATGGTGCCTTTTTCGGTGTGCTCCGGGCAGGCCGGATAGCCCGGCGCCGGGCGAATCCCCTGGTAGTTTTCGCGAATAAGCTCCTCGTTGCTGAGATTCTCGTTAGCCGCGTAGCCCCAGTGCACCTTGCGCACGCGCTCGTGGAGGTACTCGGCGAAGGCTTCCGCCAGGCGGTCGGCAATCGCTTTCACCATGATTTTATTGTAATCATCGTGCTGCGCGTCAAACGCGTCCGCCAGGGCATCTTCTTCCAGACCGCCGGTTACCGCGAAGGCGCCGATATAGTCGGCTTTACCACTCAGCTTCGGCGCGACGAAATCGGCCAGGCAGTAGTTGGCGAAGCCCACTTTTTCGGTTTGCTGGCGCAAATGGCGGCTGACCGCCAGCACGTGGGTGCGGGTCTCATCGCGGTAAATTTCGATGTCGTCACCCACGCGGTTCGCCGGGAACAGGCCCACGACGCCGCGCGGGTTGAGGGTTTTCTCTGCGCTCAGCGTGTCGAGCATGTCGTTGGCGTCTTTAAACAGGCGCTTCGCCTCTTCACCCACCACCTCATCTTCCAGGATGCGCGGGTATTTGCCCGCCAGCGACCAGGTCATAAAGAACGGCGTCCAGTCGATGTAGTTACGCAGCGTTTCGATGCTGGCGGTAACGTCCTGCACGCCCAGACGGTGCGCCACCGGCGGCGTATAGCTGGACCAGTCAAACGCCAGATCGTTATCGCGCGCGGCCTGAAGTGAAACGGGCGGGGTGCGCGGCTTCTTGCGCCCGTGCTGAATGCGGACGGTCTCGTACTCTTTGCGGGTGCGCGCAACAAACTCGTCGCGCTGGATGTCGGAGAGCAGCGCGGACACCACGCCCACCGTGCGCGAGGCGTTCTGCACGTAGACCGTCGGGCCGCTGTAGTTCTGTTCGATTTTTACCGCCGTATGCGCTTTGGAGGTGGTCGCACCGCCGATCAGCAGCGGAATAGTGAAGCCCTGACGCTCCATCTCCTTTGCCACGTTGACCATTTCGTCCAGCGATGGCGTGATCAGCCCGGAAAGGCCAATCAGGTCGGCGTTCACCTCGCGCGCGGTCTTAAGGATTTTATCCGCCGGGACCATGACGCCCAGATCGATAATTTCGTAGTTATTGCACTGCAGCACCACGCCGACGATGTTTTTGCCGATGTCGTGGACGTCGCCCTTCACGGTGGCGATCACCATCTTGCCGTTGCTGGAACCTTTCTCTTTGCTGGCCTCGATAAACGGCTCCAGGTACGCCACGGCCTGCTTCATCACGCGGGCGGATTTCACCACCTGCGGCAGGAACATTTTGCCCTCGCCGAACAGATCGCCGACCACGTTCATGCCGTCCATCAGCGGGCCTTCGATCACCTCAATCGGGCGGGCTGCCTGTTGGCGCGCCTCTTCGGTGTCCTGCTCGATAAACTCGGTAATGCCTTTCACCAGCGAATATTCCAGACGCTTCTTCACGTCCCAGGAACGCCACTCGGCCTGCTGTACGTTGGACGATTCATCCGACTTGCTGCCGCGGTATTTCTCCGCCAGGTCAAGCATGCGCTCGGTGGCGTCGTCGCGGCGGTTAAGGATCACGTCTTCTACCGCGTTGCGAAGCTCGGCAGGGAGGTCGTCGTAAATGGCCAGCTGGCCGGCGTTGACGATCCCCATGTCCATCCCGTTACGAATGGCGTAGTAGAGGAACACGGCGTGGATCGCTTCACGCACCGGGTCGTTGCCGCGGAACGAGAACGACACGTTCGACACGCCGCCGGAGATGAGCGCATGCGGCAGCTCGCGCTTGATGTCCTCGCACGCGCCGATAAAGTCCTGCGCGTAATTATTATGCTCTTCAATGCCGGTCGCCACGGCGAAGATGTTCGGGTCAAAGATGATGTCTTCCGGCGGGAAGCCCACCTCTTCGGTCAAAATCTTGTACGCGCGGCGGCAAATCTCGATTTTGCGCTCGCGGGTATCGGCCTGGCCCACTTCGTCAAAGGCCATTACCACCACGGCGGCACCGTAGCGGCGGACCATTTTCGCGTGGTGGATGAAGATATCCACGCCCTCTTTCATCGAGATGGAGTTGACGATGCCTTTACCCTGAATGCACTTCAGCCCTTTTTCGATGACCTCCCACTTGGAGGAGTCGATCATGATCGGCACGCGGGCGATGTCCGGCTCACCGGCAATCAGGTTGAGGAAACGCACCATCGCCGCTTCGGCGTCGAGCATTCCCTCGTCCATGTTGATATCGATAATCTGCGCGCCGCTTTCCACCTGCTGGCGGGCGACGTCCAGCGCTTCGCTGTATTTCTCTTCTTTGATCAGGCGCTTGAACTTCGCCGAACCGGTAACGTTAGTACGCTCACCCACGTTCACAAACAGGCTGTCGTCGCCGATGGTCAACGGCTCAAGGCCGGACAGACGACAGGCAACGGGAAGCTCCGGCAGCCTGCGCGGCGGCAGCCCGGCCACGGCGTTACTCATGGCGGCGATGTGCTCTGGCGTGGTGCCGCAGCAGCCGCCGACGATGTTCAGGAAGCCAGACTCGGCCCACTCGCGGATTTGCGCCGCCATGGTGTCGGCATCCAGATCGTATTCACCAAAGGCGTTCGGCAGACCGGCGTTTGGGTGCGCGGTGACGTAGCATTCCGCAATGCGCGAAAGTTCCTGCACGTACTGGCGCAGTTCATCCGGCCCCAGCGCGCAGTTCAGGCCAAAGGAGAGCGCGTCGGCGTGGCGCAGAGAGTTATAAAACGCTTCGGTCGTCTGGCCGGACAGGGTGCGGCCGGAAGCGTCGGTGATGGTGCCGGAAATCATGATTGGCAGATCAACGCCCAGCGCCTCGAACTCTTCTTTTACCGCGTAAATGGCGGCCTTGGCGTTGAGGGTGTCGAAAACCGTTTCAATCAGGATGAGATCGGAACCGCCTTCCACCAGCGCTTTGGTCGATTCACGGTAGGCTGCGACCAGCTGATCGAAGGTGATATTACGAAACGCCGGATCGTTGACGTCCGGTGAGATTGACGCGGTGCGGTTGGTTGGGCCAAGCACCCCGGCCACGTAACGCGGTTTGTCCGGCGTGCGGGCCGTCCATTCGTCGGCGCAGGCACGGGCCAGTTTAGCCGCCTCAAAGTTGATCTCCGCCGACAGGGATTCCATCTGGTAATCCGCCATGGCGATGGTTGTCGAGTTGAAGGTGTTGGTTTCAACGATATCCGCACCCGCTTCGAAGTAGGCGTTGTGGATATCCTTAATGACGGACGGCTTGCTGAGCACCAGCAGGTCGTTGTTCCCTTTCAGGTCGCATGGCCAGTCGGCAAAGCGTTCGCCGCGGAAATCATCTTCACTGAGACGATAGCCCTGGATCATGGTGCCCATACCGCCGTCCAGCACCAGAATTCGTTCATTTAACTGCGCACGCAGTTGCTCTACTTTGCTGCTCACACTTGCTCCCGACAACGCTCAACAAGGCCAAAAGGCTGCGTTCCATACTGGCACAATCTTGCAGGGCGGAAAAGTCGCGCAGCGGTAACATGAGACATGTTCACCATCACTCATCCGATCAGTCAGGATACGGTTGCAAATTCACCAAATAAAACGAAAATGATTTCCACGATACAGAAAAAGGAGATCGTCATGGTCGCGACCGTTCCCGCTAAACGCGGCAGAAAACCTGCTGCTACCCCCGCCGCACCGCAGGGCGGACAGGTTCAATCGCTCACGCGCGGTTTGAAGCTGCTGGAGTGGATAGCCGAGTCGCACAGCAGCGTGGCCCTGACGGAGCTGGCCCAGCAGGCAGGCCTGCCGAACTCCACGACGCATCGCCTGCTGACCACCATGCAGCAGCTGGGTTTTGTCCGCCAGGTCGGCGAGCTGGGGCACTGGGCGGTGGGCGCGCATGCGTTTATCGTTGGCAGCAGCTTTCTGCAGAGCCGCAACCTGCTGGCGATTGTTCACCCGATTCTGCGCAAGCTGATGGAGGAGTCCGGCGAGACCGTAAACCTGGCGGTGCTGGACCAGAGCGACCATCAGGCCATCATCATCGACCAGGTGCAGTGCACGCAGCTGATGCGCATGTCCGCGCCGATTGGCGGCAAGCTGCCGATGCACGCGTCCGGAGCGGGGAAAGCGTTTCTCTCGCAGCTCAGCGAGGAGCAGGTGACGGGGCTACTGCACCGCAAAGGTCTGCACGCCTATACCCACGCCACGCTGGTTTCGCCCGTGCATCTGAAAGAAGATCTGGCGCTGACCCGCAAGCGCGGCTATTCGTTTGATGATGAAGAACATGCCCTGGGCCTGCGCTGCCTGGCGTCCTGTATTTTTGACGAGCACCGCGAACCGTTTGCCGCTATCTCCATCTCCGGGCCGATTTCGCGCATGACCGACGACCGCGTGACCGAGCTGGGTGCGCTTGTGATTAAGGCGGCGAAAGAGGTGACGCTGGCGTACGGTGGGATGCGTTAAAATTGAATGCGGCCTGATGCCCTTACCCCGGCCCTCTCCCACAGGGAGAGGGAGAAAAACGGATGCAAAACCGCTGCTTGCGGCGGTAGGCATACACATCCTCGACGTGCCCATTTTTGATCCGCGTTTGCAGCCCGCGCCAGTAGCTGGCGCGAAACAGATCTTCATGCATCTCTTCGAACAGCGGCCCGATGCGGGGGTCGGCGCACAGCCAGTGGCGAAACTCTTCCGGAAACACATCGCCCGGTGAAACGCTGTACCACGGCTCGCCGGAAAGCTCATCCTCCGGGTAGCGCGGCGGGGGTATATCGCGGAAGTTCACCTCGGTCATGTAGCAAATTTCATCGTAATCGTAGAACACCACCCGCCCGTGACGGGTGACGCCGAAGTTTTTAAACAGCATATCGCCCGGGAAAATATTGGCGGCGGCAAGCTGGCGAATCGCGTTGCCGTACTCTTCTATCGCATCGCGCAGCGCCTGACCTTCAGACTGCTCCAGCCAGATATTCAGCGGCACCATACGACGCTCAATGTAGAGATGGCTAATCGCGATTTTGTCACCAAGATCGGTGATTTTCGCGGGCGCTTCCTGCATTAATAGCCCCATGAGCGCCGGGTCGATCTGCTGCTTATCGAGCACAAAGTTTTCGAACTCCTGGGTATCCGCCATGCGCCCGACGCGGTCGTGCTCTTTGACCAGCTGATAGCAGGCGCGGACGTGCGCGGCGGTCATCTCTTTCTGCGGCGCGAACCGGTCTTTAATCACCTTAAACACCCGGTCGAAGCCCGGCAGCGTAAAGACCAGCATCACCATGCCGCGAATGCCGGGCGCTTCGATAAACTGCTCATCGGCCGCGGTGACATAGCGCAGGTATTCGCGATAGCTTTCCGTTTTGGCGTGCTTCTGGCAGCCAATCGCCATATACAGCTCGGCGGTGGTTTTGCCCGGCAGGATTTCGCGCAGCCACTCCACCAGCGCGGCAGGCAGCGGCGCATAAACCATAAAATAGGAGCGGGCGAAGCCAAATACGATGCTGGCCTCGGCGCCGGTGGTCAGGCAGGTATCGACAAACAGTTCCCCGTCGTCGGTACGGTGGATCGGTAACAAAAACGGCACGATGGCGGTCGGCGTAACCAGTTTGCCCACCAGCCAGGCGGCTTTATTGCGGTAGAACAGCTCGTTGGCCACCTGCAGATGGCTGCAGCCGAGCACCTCCGGGCCGAAGGCTTCGTTGAGATGCGCGTGGATATACCCGATATCCCGGCTTTTATTCTCCCAGGGCAGGCGCAGCGGCAAATCCGTTAGCACGCGGTGCAGGAGCTTTTCCCATCCGCGATCGGGGAAGAAATCCTTCGCCAGCGGACGGGGAATGGTTCGAAAGCGCCGTTCAGGCTGGGAGCTGAAGATAAATAACCGCTCAGGAGATAACGAGCGGTGGTCAAATAACCGGCAATAGACGGAGTTGAAAAAGCTCTCCGCAATCTCGAAGCGAGGATAGTCGGGTAACAGATGGGTGTAGTGCTCCTTCACGCGCAGTAAAAAATCCGCATCCGGACTTTTACCGTCGGTAATACAGCGCAGCTGCTCCACCACCAGACCCACGTGGTGGTCGTAGAGGTGGATACGCTGCTTCATGGCCTGCTGTACCGCATGCCAGTCAGCATGTTCGAAGCGCTGCTGCGCGCCGGATGTCACTTCAAGAAAACGACCATACTGGGCATCGAAGCCCTGCAAAATAGTTTGGGCAATCAGTAATTCCAGGCCACGCGACATAAATTCCCCTTACCCCTCCCCCTAACCCTCTCCCCAAAGGGGAGAGGGGGAAAACATCAGAACTGTGCTTCTTCCGTTGAACCCGTTAAGGCGGTGACGGAGGAGGTGCCGCCCTGAATAATGGTGGTCACGTTATCAAAGTAGCCGGTGCCCACCTCCTGCTGGTGAGACACGAAGGTATAACCGTCTTTGCCAGCCGCAAATTCCGGCTGCTGCACCTTCTCGACGTAGTGCTTCATGCCCTCACCCTGCGCATAGGCATGCGCCAGGTCGAACATGTTGAACCACATGCTGTGGATGCCCGCCAGGGTGATGAACTGGTATTTGTAGCCCATGTCGGACAGCTGCTGCTGGAAGCTGGCGATGGTTTTGTCATCCAGCTTTTTCTGCCAGTTAAAGGACGGCGAGCAGTTGTAGGCCAGCAGTTTGCCCGGGTATTTCGCGTGAATAGCATCAGCGAAGCGTTTTGCCAGCGCCAGATCCGGCGTGGAGGTTTCGCACCAGACCAGGTCAGCGTAAGGGGCGTACGCCAGGCCGCGGCTGATCGCCTGTTCGATACCCGCATGGGTGCGATAGAACCCTTCGCTGGTGCGCTCGCCGGTGATGAACTCGCTGTCGTAGGGGTCGCAGTCAGAGGTGATCAGGTCCGCCGCGTCCGCATCGGTACGGGCAATCACCAGCGTCGGCACGCCGAGCACGTCAGCCGCCAGACGCGCGGCAACCAGCTTCTGAACCGCTTCCTGTGTTGGAACGAGTACCTTACCGCCCATGTGGCCGCATTTCTTGACTGACGCCAGCTGGTCTTCGAAGTGAACGGCCGCTGCACCGGCCTCAATCATCGATTTCATCAGTTCAAAGGCGTTCAGCACGCCGCCGAAGCCCGCTTCCGCATCCGCGACGATCGGCAGGAAGTAGTCGATGAAGCGCGGATCGTTAGGTTCAATACCGGCGGCCCACTGGATCTGATCCGCACGGCGGAAGGTATTGTTGATCCGATCTACCACCGACGGCACGGAGTTAGCCGGATAGAGCGACTGATCCGGATACATGCTGGAGGCCAGGTTGGCGTCCGCCGCGACCTGCCAGCCGGAGAGGTAGATAGCCTCAATGCCGGCCTTCGCCTGCTGCAGCGCCTGACCGCCGGTCAGCGCACCCAGGCTGTTGATATAGCCCTTTTTGGAACCACCGTGCAGCAGCTTCCACATCTTCGCCGCACCGTTCTGCGCCAGCGTGCATTCCGGGTTAACCGAGCCGCGTAATTTCACCACCTCTTCCGCGCTGTAAGGACGGCGGATGCCTTCCCAGCGAGGTTGTGTCCATTCTTTCTTCAGTTCTTCGATTTGTTGGGTACGGGTTTTCATGTGCAGATGCTCCATATTGTTATGTGGTGGATTACGCCAGGAAGCGGTAGCCCGGCAGGGTCAGAAAGTCGATTAAGTCATCTGATGTGGTGATTTGCTCCATCAGGCGCGCAGCGTCGTCAAAGCGTCCGCTGCTGAACCGGTGTTCGCCCAGCTCGTCCTGGATCACCCGCATCTCTTCGGCCAGCATCTGGCGGAACAGGGATTTGGTCACCGGCTTGCCGTTGCTGAGGGTTTTTTGATGGTGGATCCACTGCCAGATAGAGGTGCGAGAAATCTCCGCCGTTGCGGCATCTTCCATCAGGCCGTAGATCGGCACGCAGCCGTTACCGGAGATCCATGCTTCAATGTACTGCACGGCGACGCGAATGTTAGCGCGCATGCCCTCTTCGGTACGTTCGCCCGCGCACGGCGCCAGCAGCTGTTCTTCAGCCGTTGGGGCATCGTCTTCACGCGTGACAAACAGCTGGTTTTTGTTGTCGCCGAGGACGCGGTTAAAGACTTCCATTGCCGTATCGGCCAGGCCTGGGTGGGCAATCCACGTCCCGTCGTGACCGTTACGGGCTTCCAGCTCTTTGTCGGCCTTCACCTTGTTGAGCACCTGATTGTTGCGCTCGGCGTCTTTGCTCGGGATAAAGGCCGCCATGCCGCCCATCGCAAAGGCGCCGCGCTTGTGGCAGGTTTTGATCAGCAGACGCGAGTAGGCGCTGAGGAACGGTTTATCCATGGTCACGACCTGGCGATCCGGCAGGACGCGATCGGGATAGTTTTTCAGGGTTTTGATGTAGCTGAAAATATAGTCCCAGCGTCCACAGTTCAGGCCGACAATGTGGTCGCGCAGGGCGTGCAGAATTTCATTCATCTGGAATACGGCTGGCAGCGTTTCAATTAGCAGCGTGGCCTTGATGGTGCCGCGCGGCAGGTTGAAACGATCTTCCGCGTAGCTGAAGACCTCGCTCCACCAGGCCGCTTCCTGCCAGGCCTGCGTTTTTGGCAGATAGAAATAGGGGCCGCTGCCTTTTGCCAGCAGATTCTTGTAGTTGTGGAAGAAATAGAGTGCGAAATCAAACAGGCTGCCCGGTATGGCTTCCCCACGCCAGGTGACGTGTTTTTCAGGCAGATGGAGACCGCGTACGCGACAGATCAGCACCGCCGGATTCGGTTTCAGCTGGTAGATTTTACCGGCTTCGTTGGTATAGCTGATGGTGCCGTTCACAGCATCGCGCAGGTTGATCTGCCCTTCGATGACCTTACGCCAGTCCGGTGCCAGCGAGTCCTCAAAATCAGCCATAAAGACCTTCACGTTCGCGTTCATGGCGTTGATCACCATTTTGCGCTCTACCGGACCGGTGATTTCGACGCGGCGATCCTGTAAATCCTCAGGTATCCCGCGAATTTTCCACTCGCCACGACGAATGGAAGCGGTTTCCGAAATGAAACCAGGCAACTTGCCGTTATCAATTTCCTGCTGCTGGTGAATGCGTGCTGCTAGCAGCTTGTTACGCTGCGGCGTAAACCGGGTCACCAGTTCAGTCAGAAATTCTACCGCTTCTGGCGTCAAAACCTGCTGTTCTTGCTCGCCATATGGCTGGGTAAAGGCCAGTTCATCGACCGTCGTTGCCTGTTGAGTCATTACTCTGCTCCTCATCAAAGATCCAAAATCACGCCCCCAATGCGAACGAAAGATCGTTGGGTAGTTTTCGCTCAGCAGAATTAAGACTATCTGTATTTTTTCTAAAATCAAAAACAATTTCCATTTTAATTTTCAAATGAAATTAATTGCTTGATTTTGTTGAAATTAAATTTATATAGAATGGTGAATAGAATTTCGGAAATAAAAAAGGCATCCGAAGGTGCCTGATGCGAATAGCTGAAACGCTTTAGGATCGTCTAGTGCAGAAGATTACTCCAGCGTTGGGTTCATGTGACGCAGATCGTATGGCGTTATCTGGTAGACGTAATAGTTGAGCCAGTTAGTGAACAGCAAGTTCCCGTGGCTGCGCCAGGTTGCTCGCGGTTTGTTTTGCGGATCATTTTTCGGGAAGTAGTTGTACGGTACATCCGGATTAAGACCCGCCTCAACATCACGAAAATACTCTGACGCGAGGGTATCCGGATCGTACTCGGGATGCCCGGTCACAAAAGCAATGCGCTTATCCTTGCTGGCAAACAGATAAGCATCACCCTCTTCCGTTTCGGCCAGGATCTCCAGATCGGTGTAATCACGAATCAGCTGGGCCGGGAAATCGGCGTAGCGAGAATGCGGGGCCAGGAAAGAGTCATCGAAACCGCGCGTCAGTAAGGCATGTGGATGAAGAATGTGGTGTTCGTATACGCCGGAGAGCTTTTCAGTGCGGGTTTGCTTGGGGATGCCATAAAGAATATTCAGTGCGGCTTGCACCGCCCAACAGACAAACAGCGTAGACGTGACGTGATCTTTTGCCCACTCCAGAACCTGTTTGATCTGCGGCCAGTAGGCGACATCGTTAAATTCAACAAGACCGAGCGGGGCGCCGGTAACAATCAGGCCGTCGAAGTTTTCACCCTGAATGTCATCAAAGTTACAGTAGAAGTTGTTCAGGTGTTCAGAAGGCGTGTTGCGTGACTCCCGGGCATCGATTCGCAGCAGCTGAATATCGACCTGCAGCGGGGAGTTCGACAGAAGACGCAGGAACTGGTTTTCTGTTTCGATCTTTTTTGGCATCAGATTGAGAATAAGCACCTTCAGCGGGCGAATTTCCTGACCTGTCGCACGCGAAGCCGTCATGACGAAGACGTTTTCTTCACGCAAGAAATTGACGGCTGGTAGCTCGTCCTGCACCCGAATCGGCATAGCTTTGTATCCTCACAGCATACGTATAAACGTTTAGACATCCAGATAGCTAACGATACCCAGAAACGAGGATAATGTCGAGTCTGCAAGCGGAAGGTGAGAAAGTTTCAAGGAGAGGGTGAAAAACAAAAGCAAAAAACCCCGCACCTTACGGTACGGGGTTCTTCTTATTTGATGCCTGGCAGTTCCCTACTCTCACATGGGGAGACCCCACACTACCATCGGCGCTACGGCGTTTCACTTCTGAG
>NZ_JAKLRZ010000024.1:0-12425 GCF_021892025.1 Enterobacter cloacae complex sp. ECC445
CGGCCACCCCCAAGCCGCGCGGGGCCCAACCCCCCCCCAAAAAAAACCCCCCCCCCCCCCCCCCCCCCCGCTTTCCCCCCCCCCAGCCGGGGGGGGCTGCCGGAAGACTGGGACGATAAAACCCAGGCGCTGATTGAAAACCTGCAGTCCAACCCGGCGAAAATCGCCACCCGTAAGGCGTCGCAAAATACTCTGAACGCCATCGGCCCTATCCTGCCCGAACTGCTCGGCGGCTCGGCGGACCTGGCGCCCAGTAACCTGACCATCTGGTCCGGCTCGAAATCGCTCAAAGAGGACATTGCCGGGAACTACATCCACTACGGCGTGCGCGAGTTCGGGATGACCGCCATCGCCAACGGCATCGCCCACCACGGCGGCTTCGTGCCCTACACCGCCACCTTCCTGATGTTCGTCGAGTATGCCCGTAACGCGGCGCGCATGGCGGCGCTGATGAAGGCCCGGCAGATCATGGTCTACACCCATGACTCCATCGGTCTGGGGGAAGACGGCCCGACGCACCAGGCGGTGGAACAGCTGGCGAGCCTGCGCTTAACGCCAAACTTCAGCACCTGGCGTCCGTGCGATCAGGTCGAAGCGGCGGTGGGCTGGAAGCTGGCGGTGGAACGCCACAATGGCCCGACGGCGCTGATTCTGTCACGCCAGAACCTGGCGCAGATTGAGCGCACCCCGGAGCAGGTGAAAAACATCGCCCGCGGCGGCTACATCCTGAAGGACAGCGGCGGCAAGCCGGACGTGATCCTGATTGCGACCGGGTCCGAGGTGGAAATCACGGTGAAAGCGGCGGAGAAACTGACCGCCGAAGGCCACGCGGTGCGCGTGGTGTCCCTGCCCTCAACGGATATTTTTGACGCCCAGGACGAGGCGTACCGCGAATCGGTCCTGCCGTCCAGCGTCGCGGCGCGCGTGGCGGTGGAAGCCGGTATCGCCGACTACTGGTACAAATATGTGGGTCTGAAAGGGGCGATTGTGGGCATGCGGGGCTACGGTGAGTCCGCCCCGGCCGACAAGCTGTTCCCGTACTTCGGCTTTACCGTTGAGAACGTGGTTGAGAAGGCGCTGAGCGTGCTGTAGTGCGGCCTGCGTGCCCGGTGGCGCTGCGCTTACCGGGCCTACAAGGTCCGAAACGTAGGCCGGGTAAGGCGCAGCCGCCACCCGGCAAAAAGCTACCGCGTGATCCAAAGCGTAGGCCAGGCATCTGGCCCGTTCCAGCTGTCGCAGCTCGGCTCCTCGGCATAACGCACCAGGCGGAAGCGCTGGCCATCAAAACGCCAGCGCGTCTGGATCCCGCAATCGCCGATACCACGCCCCAGCGCGAGCGTGGTCAGCTCGCGCGTCTTTTCATCGAAGCTGGCATTCATCAACTCCATTTCGCTCTCGCCGCTTGACGGCGTAAACGGCAGCCGCAGCCTGACGCTGCGCGCGGTGAACGGTTTTTTACGGGATACCAGCCACGCCAGATCGACCGTGTTATAGGCCCCGGCCTCGCAGCTTACGATCAGCAGCGCCTTGTCATCGGTTAACGCGGTGACGCGTACCTCCCGACGGTTAGGATCCAGCGAGCACTGGCTGCTGTTCATCCGCCCGGTACCGTAGTCCAGCAGGTCGTTCAGTTCGGCGTGGGAAAGCGGCGTTGGGGTAGGGTTTACGACCGCCACCTTTTTCAGGGCGGGTGCAGGCGGAACGCTTAACGGCGGATCGTCCCCTTTCCTGATCCACGCGGTTTCGCTGCCAACGCGCTTTTGCTGGGCATCAATAAACAGCAGCGCGGCCTTAAGCCCGCTCAGTGAAATCACCTGTTTGCCGCCGCGCAGGGTCAGGGCCTTCCCTTCCTGAATATTTTTCAAAAAGGCGGTGATGGTGGCCGCATCGTCCGTTTTCAGATGCCAGGGCGTGAGCTGCCAGCGCTGTTTGTCCAACTTCAGAGGAACGTTATCCAGCAGCAGCCGGGGGGCAATCTCCGGCTCTTTGACCGAGGGCGTATCAAGACCGCCGAGATCGATACGCAGCGTGGCATCCGTTTTCGCCCCGGCGCTGCGGGTGAGCGTCATAACCAGACCTCGGTGCTCGCCGGTGTTGCGGGCAAGGCAAAAGTTCTGGTTATTGCAGGTCACCTGCCAGTCAGAGAAGGCTTGTTGGGCCGGTGCAGCCCGCACCTGAGGCGCGAGGAACACCCAAAGCAGGGAAAATAAAAAGACGCTGTAGCGCATGAATGACACAATCCCGGAACGAAAACGCATAACTGGGCAGTATCTTCGTGTTCCCGCCGGGGTTGCTCAATCGGATTTATCAGATATACCCGAAAAACAGGCTATATCCGTTCGAAAGTGGCATCCATCAGCCCGGTCGTCTGTAAATACTGCAGTAATATCACCGCTTTACCATCCCTGATTTCGCCTGAACGCACCATCTCCAGCGCGCGGACAAAAGGCAGCTCCAGCACTTCGATATCTTCATCCTCTACGCCACCGCCACGGTGGGTGCGCTGCGCGTCGCTGTATTCCGCAATGAAGAAATGCACAATTTCCGTCACGCCGCCCGGAGACATAAACAGCTCGAAGACCTTTTTGACCTCGCCCACTTCGAACCCGGTTTCTTCCACGGCCTCTTTGCGGATGCAGACTTCCGGCTCATCGTCATCGAGCAGGCCCGCGCAGGTTTCAATCAGACGTCCGTCAGGATTGCCGTTAACCCATGTCGCCACCCTGAACTGGCGGATCAGCACCACGCTCTGCTTTTCACGGTTATAGAGCAGAATCGTTGCCCCGTTACCGCGATCGTAGACCTCGCGCCTGTGGCGGATCACTTCACCGTTATTACGCGTAAGATCGTAGGTGATGTTACGCAGGACAAAGTAGTTTTCAGAAAGAATTTTGTCTTTGATAACGTCAATTTTCAGGGTCATACGGGCTCCACAACACAATGAGTCGCTCTATACTACGCCGTGAATCCCGCTTTGTCGCCCGCCGGTTTAATGATGTTTCGCTGCGTTAACCCCAGCCAGTCGAGTATTCCTTGCGCCGCATGACGCCCTTCCGCCATCGCGGTCACCACCAGATCCGCCCCGCGTACCGCATCGCCCCCGGCGAAGATTTTAGGGTTGGTCGTCTGGTAACGGTAGCGGCTCTCGACCGAAGCAACGATCCGCCCCCGGTCATCCGTTTCGACACCCTGCGCCTGCAGCCACGGCAACGCGTGCGGGTTAAAACCAAACGCCATGATGACCGCATCCGCCGCCATCACAAACTCGCTCCCCGCGACGGGAACGGGCCGACGTCGCCCCTGCGCATCCGGCTCGCCGAGCTCGGTGCGCAGCATCCGGATACCGTTGGCCTTTCCGTTCGGATCCCGCGTCACCTCAACCGGCTGGACGTTAAATTCAAACGCCGCGCCCTCTTCTCTGGCGTTCTTCACCTCTTTCTTCGAGCCCGGCATGTTGGCCTCGTCCCGACGATAGGCGCAGGTCACCTTCGCCGCCCCGTGGCGTAACGCGGTGCGAACGCAGTCCATCGCGGTATCGCCCCCGCCGAGGACCACCACGTTTAAGCCACGGGTGTCGATGAACGGTTCGCTGGCCGTCTCCTCCAGCCCCATCACATGCCGCGTGCTGCCGACCAGGAAAGGCAGCGCGTCATAGACCCCGGGCGCGTCTTCATATGGGATACCCGCCTTCATCGAGCGGTAGGTTCCCACGCCGATGAACAGGGCATCGTAATCGTGCGTTATCTGCGACATCGACACGTCCTGGCCCACCTCGCAGTTCAGCTCGAAGCGGATCCCCATCCCGGTAAATATCTCCCTGCGCCGCGCGAGCAGCGATTTATCCAGCTTGAATGCCGGGATGCCAAAGGTCAGCAATCCGCCAATTTCCGGATGCCGGTCATAGACCGTCACGCTCACGCCGCTGCGCACCAGCACGTCGGCGCACGCCAGCCCGGCCGGCCCCGCGCCGACGATCGCGACGCGTTTCTCTGTCGGCGTAACGGCGGACATATCCGGCCGCCAGCCCGTCGCCAGGGCCCGATCGGCGATATAGCGCTCGATGTTGCCGATGGTCACAGATCCCGCCACATCACGTATTGTGCAGGCGCCCTCGCATAATCGGTCCTGCGGACAGACGCGGCCGGTAATTTCAGGTAAACAGTTGGTCTGGTGTGAAAGCGCAACCGCGCCGGTGATATCCCCCGCGTTGAGGCGCGCAATCCACTGCGGGATGTGGTTGTGCAGCGGGCAGGTCCATTCGCAGATGCTGTGTTCTCCGCATTTCAGGCAGCGCGACGCCTCGCGGGCGGCCTGCTCGTCCCGGAACGGCAGGTAGATTTCGTTAAAATGGCCCACGCGCTCTGCGGCAGGGCGTTTGTCGGGCTCGCCGCGTGGCGGCGTCGCCTGCATCTGCTGCCGCTTGCTGCGGGGCGCGTCTTCTCTGACGGCCTCCGCATGCCAGGGTTGCGCCTCCCGGCTGGCCGCGCGCTGTCGGCGCGATTTGGCCAGATTATCAAGGGCAGCGGGCGTCGCCAGTGAGAGGACATCTGCCGGGCAATTTTCAATACAGGCCGGCCCCTGTGGCCGCGTCAGACAGAGATCGCATTTATTCGCCGAGGCCTTCACGCCGCCGTTGTCGAGCGGGGTGACGATAATCTCCAGCGTGCCGAACGGGCAGGCCACCGCGCAGGCCTTACAGCCAATGCATTTTTGTTGATTCACCTGTACGCTGTCATCGCATTTGCTGATGGCGCCGTTCGGGCAGCTTTGCGCGCAGGGGGCATTTTCGCAGTGGTGACAGGTGACGGGGCTGCGCTTCTCGCCGGCACTCAGGACCGTGATACGGGGGTGAAAATGGCGCTCGCTCAGGACGTGCTGCCCGTCGTTGTGCGCCATTACGCAGGCCACTTCGCAGGCGCGACACCCAATGCACTGCTGGCTATTAGCCATAATAAAACGATTCATAACCACACCTGTTTTTGGTTCAATAACCTTTTTCTTTATAAGAGTATGGTATTTACGCATCACTGCGCGATCGGGCAATGTTCTACTGCCCGGAACGCCCAATTATTTCCAGTGAACCTGTGGCAGATCAATTTTATTCAGAGAGCCGTTCTGTGACCGTTAAACGCCCCGTTTCCGGAAGCCTTGCCTGGGCTTTCTTTTCGATTATTGCCTTATCCGTGCTGACCAGCACCGTCGCGCTGCTGACGCTTGCCAGCAGCCAGCGTGACGCTGAAGCCATTAATATCGCGGGTTCGCTGCGTATGCAGAGCTATCGTCTGGGCTACGAGATGCAGCGCAACAGTCCTTCCCTTGTCGCGCATCGCGAGAGCTGGCAACAGACGCTCGGCGCGCCTGCCCTGCAGAAGCTGGACCGCTGGTACGTCCCGGACAATGTTAAGGCGCGCTACCAGCAGCTGCACGTGGCCTGGCAGGAGATGGATACGCGCATCGCCCGCGGCGACAGCGCGTGGTATGACGATCACATTGAAGATTTTGTCAGCCGCATCGACGCCTTTGTGCTCGCCCTGCAGCACTACACCGAACATAAAATTCAGACGGTGACCCTCCTCTCTCTGGCGGGCGCGCTCGGGATCCTGCTGCTGACGCTGTTTACCCTGCGACGCATCCGTCGTCAGGTGGTGCTCCCGCTGAATAACCTGGTAGCGGCCAGCGAGCGCATTGAGCGAGGAGATTTTGCCACCCCTGCGCCGGATAGCGCCCTGCCGAACGAGCTGGGCCAGCTTTCGCGCGCCTTCAACCACATGTCCGCCGAGCTGGCGACGCTTTACCGTTCGCTCGAAGCCTCGGTCGCGGAAAAGACGCGCCATTTGCATGAGGCCCACCAGCAGCTCGACATGCTGTTCAAATGCTCTCAGGCGCTGAATACCGGCCAGATAGACAGCCACTGCTTCCGGCATATCCTGCAGATTGTCCATGACTATACGCAGATGAGTTATCTGGAATTGCGCACCAGCGACGACTGGCGAGTGTGTGAAGGTACTGCGTCGAACGACATCCCGCTGCAAAACCTGCCGGTACTGATGCAGGACACGCTCTACGGCGAGCTGCGCTGGCAAAGCGAGGCAGACAGCGTCCCCCTCCCGCTGATGCGAAGCGTGGCGACCATGCTCGGGCGCGGGCTGTACTTTAACCAGGCGCAAAAGCATTACCAGCAGCTGCTCTTAATGGAAGAGCGCGCCACCATCGCCCGCGAGCTGCACGATTCGCTGGCGCAGGTGCTGTCGTATTTGCGCATCCAGCTTGCCCTGCTCAAGCGTGCCGTGCCGGAGGAAAATAGTCCGGCGCAGACCATCATCGCCGACTTCTCCCGCGAGCTGAACAATGCCTGGCAGCAGCTGCGCGAGCTGCTCACCACCTTCCGCCTGACGCTAAACCACGCGAACCTACCCGCAGCGCTGCAGGAGTCCCTCGACGTGCTGCAGAGCCAGACGCAGGCTAAGCTTCATCTCGACTGCCGCCTCTCCTCCCTGGCGCTCGATGCGCAAAAGCAGGTGCATTTGCTGCAGATCGTACGTGAGGGCGTGTTGAACGCCATTAAGCACGCGCAGGCCAGTGAGATCACCGTCAGCTGCGTCACCGCAGCGGACGGTACGCACAGCGTCAGCATTCGCGACAACGGCATCGGGATTGGCGAGGCCAGCGAACCGCCGGGCCACTACGGGCTCAATATTATGCGCGAACGCGCGCAACGCCTTGGAGGAATGCTGTACTTTTCGCAGCCGCAAAACGGCGGCACCCTGGTCAGCGTGACGTTCCCGGTGCCTGCACCGTTAACGGGTAAATAACGGTAAAGGGGCACGCGCAGGGAAAAGCGCATGATAATTTACATTATCTCCTTTATTTCTCCACGTTTGACCTGGGCCTTAACGCTAAAGTTAGGCGGGCAATAAACAATAATGACGTGCAGCAAAACGAGGTCACTTTTACATGGCGAATTTCTTCATCGATCGCCCCATTTTTGCCTGGGTGCTTGCCATCCTGTTGTGTCTGACAGGCGTCCTGGCCATTACTTCACTTCCCGTTGAGCAATACCCCGACCTGGCCCCGCCGAACGTGCGCGTCACCGCAAACTATCCCGGCGCGTCTGCGCAGACGCTGGAAAATACCGTGACGCAGGTTATCGAGCAGAACATGACGGGTCTGGATAATCTGATGTACATGTCCTCGCAAAGCAGCGCCACGGGACAGGCGACGGTTACCCTGAGCTTTAAGGCAGGCACCGACCCGGACGAAGCGGTGCAGCAGGTGCAAAACCAGCTGCAGTCGGCCATGCGCAAACTTCCTCAGGCGGTGCAGAACCAGGGCGTTACCGTGCGTAAAACCGGTGATACCAACATACTGACCATCGCGTTTGTCTCGACGGATGGCTCGATGGATAAACAGGACATTGCGGACTACGTCGCCAGTAATATTCAGGATCCCATCAGCCGCATTAACGGCGTCGGGGATATCGACGCCTACGGCTCACAATACTCCATGCGCATCTGGCTCGATCCGAACAAGCTGAACAGTTATCAGATGACGGCAACCGACGTGACGGATGCCATCAAAGCTCAGAACGCGCAGATTGCCGTAGGGCAACTGGGGGGTACGCCGTCCGTTGATAAGCAAGCCCTGAACGCCACCATTAATTCGCAATCCCTGCTCCAGACGCCGGACCAGTTTCGCAATATCACCCTGCGCGTCAATCAGGATGGATCGGAAGTGCGCCTGGGCGATGTGGCAACGGTGGAAATGGGCGCGGAGAAATATGACTACCTGAGCCGCTTTAACGGCAATCCGGCCTCCGGTCTGGGGATTAAGCTGGCCTCCGGCGCAAACGAAATGGCGACGTCGAAGCTGGTGCTGGACCGTCTGGATGAACTGTCGCAGTATTTCCCGCACGGGCTGGAGTACAAAGTCGCCTATGAAACCACCTCCTTCGTTAAGGCCTCGATTGAGGACGTGGTGAAAACCCTGCTGGAAGCGATCGCCCTGGTGTTCCTGGTCATGTACCTGTTCCTGCAAAACTTCCGCGCGACGCTTATCCCCACCATTGCCGTCCCGGTGGTGCTGCTGGGGACCTTTGCGGTGCTTTACGCGTTCGGGTACAGCATTAACACTCTGACAATGTTTGCCATGGTGCTGGCGATTGGCCTGCTGGTGGATGATGCCATCGTGGTGGTCGAAAACGTCGAGCGCATCATGAGCGAAGAAGGGCTCTCACCGCGCCAGGCGACGCGCAAATCCATGGGGCAAATTCAGGGAGCGCTGGTCGGGATTGCGATGGTGCTGTCGGCCGTCTTTATCCCGATGGCCTTCTTTGGCGGCACCACCGGGGCGATTTACCGCCAGTTCTCAATCACCATCGTCTCGGCGATGGTGCTCTCCGTGCTGGTGGCGCTGATCCTCACCCCCGCGCTGTGCGCCACCCTTCTGAAGCCGCTGCACAAAGGGGAGCAGCACGGGCAGAAAGGGTTCTTCGGCTGGTTTAACCGGATGTTTAACCGCAACGCCGCGCGCTATGAATCTGCCGTTGGCCGCGTACTGCACCGCAGCCTGCGCTGGATGATGATTTACGTTGTGCTGCTGGGCGGAATGGTCTGGCTGTTTATGCACCTGCCCACCTCGTTCCTGCCGATGGAAGACCGGGGGATGTTCACCACCTCGGTGCAGCTCCCGAGCGGCGCTACGCAGCAGCAGACGCTGAAAGTGGTTCAGAAAGTGGAGCAGTATTTCTTCACTCAAGAGAAAGATAACGTTGTGTCGGTCTTCTCCACCGTCGGCTCCGGCCCGGGCGGAAACGGGCAGAACGTCGCCCGGATGTTCGTCCGCCTGAAGGACTGGGACGAGCGCGATACCCGCACGGGCACCTCGTTCGCCATCATTGAACGCGCGACGAAAGCCTTTGCGCGCATTAAAGAAGCGCGCGTCTTCGCCAGCAGCCCGCCAGCGATAAGCGGGCTGGGCAGTTCCGCCGGGTTCGATATGGAGCTGCAGGATCACGCCGGCGCGGGCCACTCGGCGCTGATGGCGGCGCGCGACAAGCTGCTGGAGCTGGCAGGAAAAGATTCAGGCCTGACCCGCGTTCGCCATAACGGCCTTGACGACAGCCCGCAGCTGCAGGTGGATATCGATCAGCGCAAGGCGCAGGCGCTGGGCGTCTCGATTAACGATATCAACGACACCCTGCAAACGGCGTGGGGTTCAAGCTATGTGAATGACTTTATGGATCGCGGCCGCGTGAAAAAAGTGTACGTCCAGTCCGCCGCGCCGTACCGCATGCTGCCGGATGATATAAACCGCTGGTTTGTCAGGAATAACGCTGGCGGCATGGTGCCGTTCTCCGCGTTTGCCACCTCGCGCTGGGAGAGCGGTTCACCGCGCCTGGAGCGCTATAACGGCTACTCTGCGGTTGAAATCGTCGGGGAGGCCGCGCCGGGCGTCAGTACCGGTACCGCCATGGACACCATGGAAAAGCTGGTGCAGCAGCTGCCCGCCGGCTTTGGCCTGGAGTGGACGGCCATGTCTTACCAGGAGCGCCTCTCCGGGGCGCAGGCCCCCGCGCTTTACGCACTCTCTCTGCTGGTGGTCTTCCTCTGTCTTGCCGCACTGTATGAAAGCTGGTCGGTCCCGTTCTCGGTCATGCTGGTGGTGCCGCTTGGAGTTATCGGCGCGCTGCTGGCGACCTGGATGCGCGGCCTGGAGAACGATGTTTACTTCCAGGTGGGTCTGCTCACCGTGATTGGACTATCGGCGAAGAACGCCATTCTGATCGTTGAGTTTGCCAACGAGATGAATGCCAAAGGCCACGAGCTGATGGCCGCCACGCTGCACGCCTGCCGTCAGCGCTTACGTCCGATCCTGATGACGTCGCTGGCGTTTGTGTTTGGCGTACTGCCGATGGCAACCAGCACCGGCGCAGGCTCCAGCAGCCAGCATGCCGTCGGTACGGGCGTCATGGGCGGCATGATTTCGGCAACCATCCTGGCCATTTACTTCGTGCCGCTGTTCTTTGTGCTGGTGCGTCGCCGCTTCCCGCTAAAGGAACGGGCAGAGTAAGTCGCTGAAATAAAAAAAGGCGGCTTAATCGGCCGCCTTTTTACTGTGTGATTAAGTCACACTATGGTTATTTTACTTATTTTAGTGCTCTTGCAATTCTTACTGAATGTCATTTACGAAGCATGCCTTCGATAAAATCTTTCCAGTTCCCCAGTTCACGTTCAATCATAACAACCTCTCTTATTATTATGCGCATTCTACAAAAACGGACCATCGTTGTGAAGACTATTTAACCAATTGCTGTGATTGTACCCCACGTCCTGCGGGGATTTATGATAAATATGAACGGAGTGACCTCAATTTTTTGTGACGGCCAGCAATATTCTGAAATAACCCTACGGATGGGTGAGTTTTATTTTACCTGCTGAGTTTATTCGAAATTTAAACCAGTTGGACATCTATGCTTAAATGATGAAAGAATATTCAGCTTACAGTTGTGAGTCGAATTAAGAAGACCCGTTAATCCAGACAATTCCTGAATGTGTTATATTCCACTTAAGGATATATCTTCGAATTTACTGAACATTTAATTATCAGAACATCAAAAGGATTCATCATGGTTGTGATGTACGGCATTAAAAATTGCGACACCATCAAAAAAGCCCGCCGCTGGCTGGAGGCCAACGGCGTGGAGCACCGCTTCCACGATTACCGTGCCGATGGGCTTGATGCAGAATTTTTGCATAGCGCTATCCGCGAGCTGGGCTGGGAAGCGCTGCTGAACACCCGCGGCACCACCTGGCGTAAACTGGACGAATCCCTGTGCGCCAGCATCAAAGATGCCGACAGCGCGGCCAAACTGATGCTCGACATGCCGGCAATTATCAAACGCCCATTGCTCTGCGCGCCAGGGCAGCCTATGCTGCTGGGTTTCAGTGAAACCCTTTATTCCGACTTTTTTCGTTGAGGTGTAGTTTATGTCATGCCCGGTCATTGAGCTGACTCAGCAGCTTATTCGCCGTCCTTCCCTTAGCCCGGACGACGCAGGTTGTCAGGCGCTTATGATTGAACGCCTGCGTGCCATCGGCTTTACCGTTGAACGCATGGATTTTGGCGATACCCAGAACTTCTGGGCGTGGCGCGGTCAGGGCGAAACGCTGGCCTTTGCCGGGCATACCGACGTCGTTCCCGCCGGTGACGCGGATCGCTGGATTAACCCGCCGTTTGAGCCGACCATCCGCGATGGCATGCTGTTTGGCCGCGGCGCGGCAGACATGAAAGGCTCTCTGGCGGCGATGGTCGTGGCGGCAGAGCGCTTCGTGGCGCAGCATCCGAACCACAAAAACCGTCTCGCGTTTTTAATCACCTCCGACGAAGAAGCCAGCGCGCACAACGGTACCGTGAAGGTCGTTGAAGCGCTGATGGCGCGCAGCGAGCGTCTGGACTACTGCCTGGTCGGCGAGCCGTCCAGTACCGAGGTGGTGGGCGACGTCGTGAAAAACGGTCGCCGTGGCTCACTGACCTGTAACCTCACCATTCACGGCGTTCAGGGGCACGTTGCTTATCCGCATCTGGCCGATAACCCGGTCCATCGCGCCGCGCCGATGCTGAGCGAGCTGGTGGCGATTGAGTGGGATAAGGGCAACGAGTTCTTCCCGCCGACCAGCATGCAGATTGCAAACGTCAAGGCCGGAACCGGCAGCAACAACGTGATCCCGGGGGACTTCTTCGTCCAGTTCAACTTCCGCTTCAGCACCGAACTGACAGATGAAATGATTAAAGCCCGCGTGATCGCTCTGCTGGATAAATATGAGCTGCGCTACAGCCTGGACTGGTGGCTGTCCGGCCAGCCGTTCCTGACGCAGCGCGGCAAACTGGTGGATGCGGTGGTGAACGCCATCGAGCACTATAATGAAATTAAGCCACAGCTGCTGACGACGGGTGGCACCTCAGACGGACGCTTTATCGCTCGTATGGGGGCTCAGGTTGTCGAACTGGGGCCAGTCAACGCAACCATTCATAAAATCAATGAGTGTGTCAATGCGGCAGATTTGCAACTGCTGGCCCGTATGTATCAACGTATTATGGAGCAACTCGTCGCCTGACGAACGCTCTGAGAGGAATAGCGAATGGATTGGCTTTCAAAGTACTGGTGGGTTCTGGTGCTGGTTTTTCTGGTCGGCGTACTGCTTAACGTGATTAAAGATCTTAAGCGCGTTGACCATAAAAAGTTTCTCGCCAACAAACCGGATCTTCCCCCGCACCGTGATTTCAACGACAAGTGGGACGATGACGACGACTGGCCGAAGAAGGACCAGAAGAAGTAATTGTACTCCCCCCTCACCCTAACCCTCTCCCCAAAGGGGAGAGGGACATGACTCCCCTCGCCCCTGTGGGGAGAGGGGCTGGGGGTGAGG
>NZ_JAKLRZ010000025.1:0-124760 GCF_021892025.1 Enterobacter cloacae complex sp. ECC445
GTTGGGTACTTTCCTTTGTGGATTTTCCCCCGCGATACGCAGGGATTTTTATTTTAGGGGTTTTACCCCCCAAGCGCGTCCACCCGCTCCCCCCCCGCCCCCGTGCGGGGAGTGGGGCTGGGGGTGAGGGGCGAAGTGTCTACATAAACTCTACAATATCATCGTTATCCGGCTTACCGCCGCTGAGCGCTTCATCAAAGTAGTGCTTCGGCACGGTATAGCGCAAACGATCGAGCGCAAACTGCATGCTGCGGTCGTCGATCGCGTGGCCCAGATCGTCAACGATGTCCAGCGTCACGTCTCCGCCTTCGCGAATCAACGCTTCCTGCGCGGCAACCGCGTGCGAAAGCTCAATCACCCTGTCTTCACCGCCGTGGATCAGGTGGATCGTGGTCTGCGTTGTCGCGCTCGTCGGCAGCGTCGCAAAGCGGCCGTTAAACGCTATTACCCGCGAAGCCAGACCCGGCTGCGCTTTTATGCTTTCCAGGGACATGATAGATCCCTGCGAGAAGCCAATCAGCGCGGTCGCGTCGGCCCCCACGCCGCTCTGCTGCTGCCAGTAGCGCACAACGTCGATAAACGTCGGCATGATGGCGTCGATGCGCGCCTGACGGTTCTCTTCCGTTACGCCCTGAACCGAGAACCACTGCCGCCCGTTCGGGCCGCATGGCTCTACGCCACCGATACTGACAATCAGCGCGTCGGGGAAAACGGGCGCAAACCAGCTGCCGATCTGCCCCATATTGACGGCATTATCGCCAACGCCATGAAACAGAAGCAGCAACTGTTTAGCCGGTGTGTCAGGGCTTTGAACTACAAAATGGTCGTGTTTCATGGTGGTCTCCTTAATAGATGACCTGGATTCTACGCCTCGCGGCGGGAATGACCATGCCACTTTACTGAAGAAGTCATTGAAAAAATTGCCATTGCAAAATGTCGTCCTTCAACTGCTGGCAGCGCGGATAATCAAGGCTTTCAAGCGCTTGCGCGGTTTCGCTGCGCAGCTTCGCCAGCAGCGCTTTTCGCCCGCCCTCTTCCGTTTTGCCTGCCATTTTCCCCCGCAGGGCCGGAAGCGGCATATCGACGAAGAGCATTAACCGCGTCAGCGCGGCAACCGAAGTTGAAAACGCGCGATGCGCAAAAGCAAACCCCGCCAGCTCCAGCCAGTCGTCATTATTAAGGGTAGCTTCCCACCCGTCTGCCACGGGGATCTTTTCACCGTTCCAGGCCGACAGGACGCGCATATCCCGGCACAAACGCCGATGTTCCTGCCTACACAGTTGATGCCCGGCATCGCTCTGCGGCAGGAGCGCCATCGCCGTGTAACATCCGCTGCTGGCCTCCCGATGGCTGCCCATCCTCACCAGCACAAACCCGCACTGCTGCCAGAAGCGCCACAGCGCGTCGGTGTAACCAAAGCTCACCGAGAGATAATCTTCTCCGCTGGCGCTACGGATAAGCCGATGCCCGATGCCTTCCCGCTGGCGCAGGGGATGAACCGCAATGCGGCTAACCCGTCGCCCTTTCAGCGTTGCCGCGAGAGGAGAGCCGCCGTGCGCCGCGAGAGACTGCGCCACGAGATTCCCGCGCGGACGGCGGTATCCCGCCCACACGGCGCGGCTAAGCTCGGGTGACAACCCGCCCTCTTCCACCAGCCAGAGCGCACCCGCAATATCAGCCCCCGCGTCCGCAACGGCAAAGTGCTGGCCGGGGGCGTCCATCATCCGGCGTAAATCGAGCGGGGACGTCCGGTAGTGTGCAGCACAGAGCAGTTCATACACGCCTGCCACGCGGGTCGGGTCGTTCTCCCACTCTTGTGGCTCCAGAGACCTTATAGACACCTCACCTTCCGGCTTGTGGTCGATAAGCGCATCGTCAAATAACAGAGCATTCGCCACGAACCGCTCAAGCGGACAGCCGGCCGCCCAGCGAATGGGGGTGGATAAGGTATAACGCTGCAACCCGCTGAAACGGGCGCAGAACTTCAGCAGGAACCCCCTGCCCGTTCCTTCATAGCCCTGAACCGTGGTGGTCAACAATAGGCGCGGAAAGCGCGTCACCAGCTTCTCCAGCAGCGGGCCGGGGATGGCTGCCGCTTCATCGACAATCAGCCAGTCGGCCTGCAGCGAAGAAGCCAACAGCGCGTCAGGTGCCATAAAATGAAAACGCTCGCCCGCAAAGCGTGCGATGACGTCCGCAGCGCCTTTTGCCGGAGCCGTCACCACCGCACTGCCCGCAATGCGGCTGAGCAGCATGCCCGCCAGCGCTGACTTTCCGCGCCCGCGGGGGGCCGTCACCGCAGCGATGCCCGCAGGCATTGTCAGAAGCGCGTCGAGGATCTCCGCCTGCTCGCGCTCAGGCGCGCCTCTGGCAGGCTGCCAGGCGGGTAAATCGGGCACGGCGGGAAGCGTCAGAGGGCGATGCTGATGCCAGACGATCGCATCTGAATCGGCGGCAAGCGTCCGGCAGAAGTGGTGAACAAAGTGCGGCGTGGCGATCGGCTCCGCGCTGTCGCTCCAGCGCACCGAATCGCTATCAGGCCTGTCGGCCCAGTCAGCGAGAGGCGGAACCAGCAGCACCAGAAGGCTTCCGGCGCGCAGCGTGCCGCTGAGCGCGGCGAAGGCTGACACGTCAAAACCCGCGCGCGCGTCAAAAACGGCGTGCAGGTATTCGCGTCCCAGCAGTCCGCTGAGGGCCTTAGACGGGTTTTCATTCAGCCAGGGCCAGTCTCCCGGTAAGGCATCCCGCAGGGCCGTCGCCTGGCTGAGCGTCCACCGCTCATCGCCCGTAAGCACCACCAGACGGCGGTGCCCGGTACGCTCAAGCTGGCGTATTAAATGTGCAAACGACACCATCACATGGCTTTGCCGAAGGTATTACACTGGGCCGGGTCGCCGCTGTCGAAGCCGCGCTTAAACCAGCTGTAGCGCTGCTGCGAGGTACCGTGCGTGAAGCTATCCGGCACGACGCGCCCCTGGCTCTGCTGCTGAAGACGATCGTCACCGATAGCCTGAGCGGCATTCAGCGCCTCCTCAAGATCGCCGGATTCCAGCACGCCCTGCTGCTGCATGCTGTGGCCCCAGACGCCCGCGAAGCAGTCCGCCTGCAGCTCCATCTTTACGGAAAGGCGGTTCACTTCGGCCTGCGAGGCATTCTGCTGCAGCTGGCGCACTTTTGGCTCAATGCCCAGCAGCTTCTGCACGTGGTGGCCGACTTCATGCGCGATCACGTAGCCCTGGGCAAAATCACCGTCAGCGCCAAGCTTGCGTTTCATGTCATCGTAAAAAGAGAGATCGATATAGACGGTGCTATCTGCCGGGCAGTAGAACGGCCCCATCACGGACTGCCCGGTACCGCATCCGGTGCGGGTTGCGCCCCGGTACATCACCAGCTTCGGCTGCTGGTAGGTACGCCCCATCTTCTCGAACAGCTGGCTCCAGGTATCTTCCGTTGTCGCGAGAATAACAGAGGTAAATTTGGCCGCTTCATCTTCATTCGGGCTGATGGAGCGCTGAGAATGTTGCTGCTGTTGCAGCGGCTGGCCGGTCATCAACCCGGTGAGGTCAACGCCGTAGTAACCCGCGACTAACACCACGATCAGCAGGATGATCCCGCCCTTGCCGCTGGGTAACCGGAAGCCGGGTCCACCCATTGAAGGACCGCCGCCGCCCTCGCTGCGCCTGTCTTCTACATTGTCACTTTCACGACGCCCTTGCCAGCGCATAACCACCTCGAACTATTCCATTTATAATAGCTATGATCGTAGGCGGTTAACGGCAAGATTACCATAGGAAACAAGGGTAAGACGCCAAAGGATGCGAACATCCTTTGGCAAGTGAGGGAGTTAGTCGAGCTTAACGCCTAAACGGTGAGCAACCGCTTCGTACGCTTCAATCAGGCCACCCAGGCTCTGACGGAAACGGTCTTTGTCCATTTTATCCAGGGTTTCTTTGTCCCACAGGCGGCTACCGTCCGGCGAGAACTCGTCGCCCAGCACCACTTCGCCTTTGAACAGACCAAACTCCAGCTTGAAGTCGACGAGGATCAGGCCCGCGTCATCAAACAGCTTTTTCAGCACGTCGTTGGCCCTGTAGGTCAGCTCTTTCATGCGCGCCAGGTTCTCTTTGTTCACCCAGCCGAAGGTTTCGCAGTAGGAGTCATTCACCATCGGGTCGTGCATGGCATCGTTTTTCAGGAACAGGTCGAACAGCGGTGGATTCAGTTCGATGCCTTCTTCAATGCCCAGACGCTTCACCAGGGAGCCCGCCGCGCGGTTACGAATAACGCACTCAACCGGGACCATATCCAGTTTTTTCACCAGACATTCCGTATCGGACAGCAACGCTTCCATCTGAGTCGGGATACCCGCTTCGGCCAGTTTGGTCATAATGAAGTGGTTGAACTTGTTGTTCACCATGCCTTTACGATCGAACTGCTCAATGCGTGCGCCATCCCCTGCTGACGTATCATTGCGGAACTCGAGCACCAACAGATCCGGGTTTTCCGTGCTGTATACGGTCTTCGCTTTGCCACGATACAACTCAGCTTGCTTCTGCATCTTCATTACTCCTGGTGTGATGATTGGTGTTCAAAACTGGGCATATTATGCCACGCACACGTTTGCGTAGCACGAAAATAAAAAGGGCGGGATTAACCCGCCCTCTTATTTATTTGCTGAATGCTGCCTGGAAGACAGCGACCAGCGCATCGTTCTGCGACTGGGTCAGCGTATGACCTTTTGGATCGATGAACTGCAGGCTACTGCGGTTATCAAGGTCGCCGACCTGAATTTTGTAGTCACCGGAGGCAAGCTGAGGATCTTTCGCGCCCAGCTCCTGCCACGCGCTGTCGGAGAGCGGCTTATAGGTTGCCGTCATGCTGCCGGTCGAACGCGTGCTGTCGGTCACCTTCATGCCCACTTTTTCCAGCGTCGCTGGCAGACGCTGCCAGGTCTGGTTAAACGGTGCACGGACCACCAGCATTGGCAGGCCGGTATCATCCGCGCCGCTCTGGACATCGAAGGTCACGCCGTTGCGGCTCTGTGCGGCGTTGGCGGCATCGGTCGCGGTCTTATCCAGACCTGCGGCAATGACGTTCAGCATTTCGGTGCTGTAACGCTGCAGGGACGCGGCATCCGCAACCGGTTTACCCGCCTGCTCAAGATTCAACAGCTTAACGTTAACCGCCTGCTGATAACCCTGTGGCTTAACGGAGACTTGATAGCGACCGCGGTACTGCTGATCTTCATCCAGACGGTTCCATTCGATCCAGTCGGTGGTTAAGGTCTGGCTGGCGTCATCGCGTTTATCGATGGTGTAGTTCTTCGACTGAATAACGCTGACAACCTGCGGCCACAGATTGCTACCGCGCGCGCTCTCAACCATCAGAGACGCCGTATCACCGGTGAACTGGGTACGCGCCCCGTTGACCAGCGCCAGAGGCTGTGCAGGTGGACGAATATCAAGCGCTTTACCGACCGGGCCGCTGCCGTTGGTCACGGGAATATTATAATCGCCGTTCTGAATCGGCAGGATCATCCCCGCCGGAGCGTGAAGTTCAGCAAGCGGGGTCGCATCCAGATAGGATTCATCACCGCTCACCTGGCGCTTGTAGCGCGAGTCTGAACTACAGGCAGCGAGCAGCATAACAAGCGAAACACTCGCAACCTTCGCCAGGCGCGACTTCTGTACTGAATAAGCCATCAAATCTCCCTAAACTCTACAGCAAACCGGCATGCTTCAGCGCTGCCCTGACGATATCACGACCGTGGTCGGTAATCGGCGTCATTGGCAGACGCAGCGTATCGGTTGCTACAAGCCCCAACTCCTTACATGCCCATTTCACTGGGATCGGATTGGGTTCGACAAATAATTTATTGTGCAGCGGCATCAGACGCTGGTTAATCACGCGCGCTTCATCAAAGTGACCGGCTGCGGCCAGTTTGCACATTTCAGCCATGTCGTGCGCCGCAACGTTTGACGTTACGGAGATCACGCCGTGACCGCCGAGCTGCATAAAGTCCAGCGCGGTCGCATCATCACCGCTCAACAGGATAAAGTCATCTGAAACCAGCTCTTTGATCTGATGAACGCGGCTTAAGTTCCCTGTCGCCTCTTTAATACCAATAATATTTTTTACTTCCGAGAGACGACCGACGGTTTCCGGCAGCATATCGCAACCGGTACGGGACGGCACATTATACAGAATTTGTGGCAAGTCAGTATGTTCAGCGATGGCTTTGAAGTGCTGGAACAAACCTTCCTGAGTAGGACGGTTGTAATAAGGGGTCACCGTCAGACAGCCAACAATGCCGCTGTCGTTAAAACGTTTGGTCAGACTGATCGCTTCTGCGGTGGCATTCGCCCCTGTGCCCGCGATGACCGGAATACGTCCGTCAGCCAGTTCGAGGGTCAGCATCACCACATCACCGTGCTCGTCGTGGCTCAGCGTTGCAGATTCACCGGTAGTCCCTACCGAAACGATCGCCGAGGTTCCATTGGCGACATGGTAATCAATCAGCTTCTTCATGCTAGACCGGCAGACGTTACCTTTTTCATCCATCGGTGTTACAAGCGCGACAATACTTCCCGTGAACATGAGCCATCCTCTGTGCGAACAAGAGCCTCAATGGTACGTTTGGAACTGTAATAAAAGCAAGCGACCTGAGGCCCTCAGGCGGTTGTATGCATGTTTTTTTTATGCTTTCCTTAGGAAGACTTAACCATGCAAAGGAAGAACAGGTTTGACAACCTCATCACAACATTACCTGGTTATCACTGCGCTGGGTGCCGACAGGCCGGGTATCGTGAACACCATCACCCGCCACGTAAGCAGCTGCGGCTGTAATATCGAAGACAGCCGTCTGGCGATGCTTGGCGAAGAGTTCACATTTATTATGTTACTTTCCGGGACATGGAACGCCATTACGTTGATTGAATCGACCCTGCCGCTGAAGGGGGCCGAGCTGGATTTGCTGATCGTCATGAAGCGCACCACTGCGCGTCCGCGTCCGGCGCTGCCTTCTACCGTCTGGGTACAGGTTGAAGTGCCTGATTCTCCGCATCTGATTGAGCGTTTCACGGCGCTTTTTGACAGCCATCAGATGAATATTGCCGAACTGGTTTCCCGAACGCAGACCAGCGATGAGCAGGGTCTTCCGGTGCTGTTTATTCAAATTACCGCGCACAGCCCCGCCTCACAGGATGCGTCAAATATCGAGCAAGCGTTCAAAGCCCTCTGTACAGAATTAAACGCGCAGGGCAGTATAAGCGTCGTCAATTATTCGCAGCACGAACAGGATGGAGTTGAGTAATGAACCCACTGAAAGCCGGTGACATCGCACCGAAATTTAGCTTACCGGATCAAGACGGCGAGCAAGTAAATTTGACCGACTTCCAGGGACAGCGTGTTCTGGTCTATTTCTACCCGAAAGCCATGACCCCCGGCTGCACCGTACAGGCCTGCGGCTTACGCGACAACATGGACGAGTTGAAGAAAGTCGGCGTGGAAGTGCTGGGTATCAGCACGGATAAACCAGAAAAGCTGTCACGATTTGCTGAAAAAGAGCTGCTGAACTTCACGCTGCTTTCTGATGAAGACCATCAGGTGTGCGAACAGTTCGGGGTCTGGGGCGAGAAGACGTTTATGGGTAAAACCTACGACGGCATTCACCGCATCAGCTTCCTGATTGACGCTGACGGTAAAGTTGAACATGTGTTTGACGACTTCAAAACCAGCAACCACCACGACGTGGTGTTGAACTGGCTGAAAGCGAACGCCTGATCAACAGCAAAAAGGCAACGTCAGTTGCCTTTTTTAATGTTTGCTCCCTCTCCCGTGGGAGAGGATTGGGGTGAGGGCATCAGCCCGCACAAAACCTACTTCTCTTCCACCGCCGGCACGTCCGGCCACGCGTGGACGACGGCTTTAATCAGCGTCGCCAGCGGAATCGCAAAGAACACGCCCCAGAATCCCCACAGCCCGCCAAAAATCACCACGGATAAGATAATCACCAGCGGATGCAGGTTTACCGCCTCGGAGAACAGCACCGGTACCAGCAGGTTACCGTCCAGCCCCTGAATAATCAGGTACACCGCGAAGCAGCTCCAGAACTCCGTCCCCAGCCCGAACTGGAACAGGGCGACGCCAACCACCGGAATGGTCACCACAAAGGCGCCGATGTACGGAATCAGGACCGAGAACCCCACCAGCACCGCCAGCAGCAGCGAGTAGTTCAGGCCGAAGATCAGGAAGCCAATCCAGGTCGCCACGCCGACCACAATCATCTCCAGCACCTTGCCGCGAATGTAGTTGGTGATCTGCTGGTTCATCTCTTCCCAGACCTGCCCCGCCAGCCCGCGGTTGCGCGGCAGAACACGCCGCACGGCGTTGAGCATCTGGTCTTTATCTTTCACCAGGAAGAAGACCATCAGCGGCACGAGCACAAGGTAAACCGCCAGCGTCAGCAGCCCCACCAGGGAGGCAAGAGAATACTTCACCACCGAGTCGCCCATCGTCATGATGCGGGCACGCATATTTTCGGCCATCGCATCAATAATTCCGGCATCCATCAGCGCAGGATAGCGACGCGGCAGCGTGGCGGCGAAATCAGACAGCTTGTTCAGCATGCCGGGCATATCGCGGATAAGATAGATCCCCTGCTGCCAGGCCACCGGCATCACCACAAAGGCCATTAACAGCAGGATGCCGACAAACAGCACCAGCACGATGCTTGCCGCCCAGCGACGGGAACAGCCGATATGTTCCAGGCGCGCCGTTGGCCACTCCAGCAGGTACGCCAGCACAATCGCCACCAGCAGGGGAGCGAGCAGGCCGCTGAAGAAGAACAGAATACCGAACCCGGCAACCAGAATAACCAACAAAGCAATGGCTTCCGGGTCGCTGAACCGACGCCGGTACCACTGCATTAACATTTCGAGCATACAACCCTTCCCTGAATCGAATGGCGGGAGTGAGACGATGAATTGTATCTAACTGTCACAAAAAAGACTTTCGCTTTTTGTATCCCGATCACAATCCGCAAAAGCCTGATGAATGGGATTTTCTTCATGCTGCAACACGGCTACACTCCCAGAGCAGCAGAGATGAACGATACGCCGGTTCATCGGTCAAATTAGCACATCCAACATACAGGACAGTGGTTATGTTCAGGCAATTGAGAAAAACACTGGTTGCGACACTGATTGCCGCGGTGACGGTCGGTCAGGTGTTGCCCGCTTTTGCTGACTCGTCCGATACATTGCCGGACATGGGCACCACGGCAGGAAGCACGCTCTCTATTGGGCAAGAGATGCAAATGGGGGATTACTATGTTCGCCAGCTGCGAGGCAGCGCCCCGCTGATCAACGACCCCTTGCTGGTACAGTACATAAACGGGCTGGGGATGCGCCTGGTGGCACACGCCAACTCGGTAAAAACGCCCTTCCATTTCTATTTAATCAATAATGACGAAATCAACGCCTTCGCCTTCTTTGGCGGTAACGTGGTGCTGCATTCGGCGTTATTCCGTTATTCAGACAACGAAAGCCAGCTGGCCTCGGTGATGGCGCACGAAATTTCGCACGTCACCCAGCGCCACCTGGCGCGCGCCATGGAAGACCAGAAGCGTAACGCTCCCCTCACCTGGGTGGGCGCGCTGGGCTCTATTCTGCTGGCCATGGCCAGCCCGCAGGCCGGAATGGCGGCCCTGACCGGTACGCTGGCGGGAACGCGCCAGGGGATGATCAGCTTCACCCAGCAAAACGAACAGGAAGCGGACCGCATCGGGATCCAGGTGCTGCAGCGTTCGGGCTTTGACCCGCAGGCCATGCCGAGCTTCCTGGAAAAACTGCTCGATCAGGCGCGTTACTCTTCCCGTCCGCCGGAAATTCTGTTGACCCACCCGCTGCCGGAAAGCCGCCTGTCGGACGCGCGTAACCGTGCCAACCAGATGCGCCCTGTCGTCGTCCAGTCGTCGCAGGATTTCTACATGGCGAAGGTGAGAACGCTCGGCATGTACAATTCCGGGCGTAACCAGCTCACCAGCGACCTGCTGGATACCCTGGCGAAAGGCAACGTGCGCGAGAAGAACGCCGCGCAGTATGGCCAGGCGCTCCAGGCGATGGAGGCCAGCAAATACGACGAGGCGCGTAAAGCGCTGCAACCGCTTCTGGCTGCGGACCCGAACAACCCGTGGTACCTCGATCTGTCGACGGATATCGATCTGGGTCAGAAGAAAACGGCCGATGCGATTAACCGTCTGAAAGGGGCGAAAGACGTCCGTACCAACCCGGTGCTGCAGCTTAACCTGGCGAACGCTTACTTACAGGGCGGCCAGCCTGGCGAAGCGGCGACCATTCTGAACCGCTACACCTTTAATAATAAAGACGACCAAAACGGCTGGGATCTGCTCGCTCAGGCGGAAGCCCAGCTTGGCAACCGCGATCAGGAGCTGGCGGCGCGTGCCGAAGGTTTTGCCCTCGTAGGCCGCCTCGATCAGGCGATTTCCATGTTGAGCAGTGCCAGCTCGCAGGTCAAGCTCGGCAGCCTCCAGCAGGCCCGTTACGACGCGCGTATCGATCAGCTGCGCGGCCTGCAGCAGCGCTTTAAGCCGTACGAGAAGATGTAATAAAGGAGAATTCACGTCATGACAGACGCCGTAAAAATCTATCACAACCCGCGCTGTTCAAAGAGCCGCGACACGCTCAGCCTGCTGAGGTCGAACGGCGTTGAGCCGGAGGTGGTGCTGTATCTCGATACGCCACCGGACGCACAGACCCTTCGCCAGCTGCTGCATATGCTGGGAATGGGCAGTGCAAGAGAGCTGATGCGCCAGAAAGAAGATCTGTATAAGTCGCTTAACCTGAATGACAGCCGCCTGACCGAGGCGGAGCTGCTCCAGGCGATGGTTGAAAATCCAAAGCTGATTGAGCGACCGATTGTGGTGGCAAACGGTCGGGCGCGCATTGGACGCCCGCCGGAAGACGTGCTCGAGATCCTCTAATCCCTGTGCCGCAGCGCTTCCAGAAAGGCCTGCGGCGTGCTCTCTCCCAACTTTTTCTGCGCTTTTCCCTGATTGTAAAATTCACACAGCTGGATCAACAGCTCGCCTGCCGGTTTACTGTTCAGACGTGGGATGATTTCACACAGCGGCAGAGTAACCTGCACGGCGCGGTATGGCCGCGGATGCACCTTCACGGTGACAGGACGCTCCTCAGCCTTTGCTTCTAAGCCAAAAGTCTCAACAGATTGAATCTCAGCAGGACAGGCTTCAATCGCCTCGCGCACCCAGCGGGCGAGCAGCTGCGGTGAAAGGCCCGCATACAGCCGGGCGTAGCACCAGCCGCTCACGGGTTCACGCGCCCAGAGCAGATGCTGCTCCCCACCGTCGTCCATATGCAGCGACAGAGGCTGGTGATGCAGCAGAAGTGTTTGCGGCACGATGCCTGCCTTCAGCGCCTTTTTACCCTGCAACGTCGCGCCCTTGTGCTTTACCGAAGCCGGCTTGAGATAGCGGTTCAGGGTCGCGCGGGAGACGGCGATCCCGAGTCCGTCATTGACCATCTGCAGCAGTTCGTCCAGCGGTGCGCCTGTGGCATCCCGCAGGGCATTGACCAGCGAAACCTGCTCCTGTCTCAACGCTTTGTGTATCACTTTTGGCGTCGTGTGGTTATCCGAAACCTGCTCGCGGTTGCGCCAGCGCCTGACCGTAGTGACCGAAATACCCAGCTCAACCGCCAGATCTCTGTCGCTTTTATCTGACTGCTGAAGATAGCGACGGATGCGCGGCGTCGTGGTGGCATTTGCATGCAGTTTAATTTCCATCGCAGGATCCTCAGAACCAATCTTATGAGATTTATATTACATCAGCGATTGCTTTGTGACCGATTTCACCTTTCGCTCGCCACGCTTCACTGATAATCCCCAGACATAACACAAACAACACCCCTCAATCTTGTACGGAGTTCACAATGAACAATGTTCTGGGATTTCTTGAAGCAAAACTGATGCCGCTGGCGGCCAAAACGGCCCAGCAGCGTCATCTCGGGGCCATTCGCGGCGCCTACGTATCCTTCATGCCGTTCATCATCGTCGGCTCTATTCTGCTGGTGATTTCGTCATTCCCGAATCAGGCCTATCAGCAATTTATGTCTCAGGCCTTTGGTGAAAGCTGGAGCGCCATTATTGAAATTCCGTTCAACGCGGTGTTCTCCACCATGTCGCTGTTCATCAGTTTCCTGGTCGCCTTCCGCCTGGCGGAACATTATGGTGAAGATCGCATCTCCTGCGGCATTCTGGCGCTGGTCGCCTTTCTCATCCTGACGCCCTTTATCAAAGTGGCGGAAAACGGCGGCATTACCGTCATTCCGGTGGAGTGGATTGGCAGCAAGGGGCTGTTCGTGGCGATGATCGGTTCCCTGCTTTGGACCGAGCTGTTCTGCTGGCTCAAGCGCAAAAATCTGGTCATTAAAATGCCGGACGGCGTGCCGCCTGCGGTTCAGGAGTCGTTCGCCGCGCTGATCCCGGCGCTGGTGGTGATGATTGTGGTGCTGGGTATCCGCATCGTGTTTGAAAACACCCACTACAGTACCATCCATCAGTTTATTTACGAGGTGGTCGCCACGCCGGTACGCCACTATGGCACCTCTTATTTCGGCGCGCTGATGACCGTATTCAGCATCACCATTCTGTGGTCAGTGGGCATTAACTCCGGCTCGATGATCAACGGCATCATTCGTCCGCTGTGGATGGAGAACCAGACCGACAACATCGCCGCCATTCAGGCAGGCACGACGCCGCCGCACATTATCACCGAGCAGTTTTTTGACATGATCTGGATGGGCGGCGCGGGCGCCACGCTGTCGCTGGTGATTGCGATGCTGATTTTCGCCCGCAGCAAAAACATGCGCGAAGTGGCGCGCCTCGGCGCGGGGGCATCGGTCTTTAACATCAACGAACCGATCCTGTTTGGCCTGCCGGTGATCATGAACCCCATCATGCTTATTCCGTTCAACCTGGTGCCGCTGGTGCTGGTTACCGTGCAGTATGTGGCGATGAAAATTGGCGCGGTCGCCGTCACCACCGGGGTGTTTATCCCCTGGACGCTGCCGCCGGTCATCAGCGGCTTTATCGTTACCGGGCACCTGAGCGGCAGCGTGATGCAGCTTATCAACCTGCTGATTGGTGCCATGCTGTATCTGCCTTTTATGCGTATCGTGGACAAACAGTACCGCGCGGCGGAAATGTCCATCGTTACGCAAACCGATACCACCCTTGCAAAACAGGAGTAAAGCATGTGGGGAATTATCGCCACCTGGCGAATGGCGCTTGAGGGCGTCACGGAGTCGGCCTCCGCGCTGGCAGAGGGAAATCCGGTCTCTACGGCGGTGGTGGATGCCGTCGCCGCCGTCGAAGACTTTCCGTTTTATAAATCCGTCGGCTACGGCGGGCTGCCCACCGAAAACGGCGATGTCGAGCTGGACGCGGCGTACATGGACGGCGACACGCTGGCGTTTGGCGCGGTAGGGAATCTGGTGGACATCGCCAACCCGGTGCGCGTGGCGCACGCGCTGAGCCGCCAGCGCTACAACAGCCTGCTGGTCGGCCAGGGCGCGCGGGAATGGGCGCTGAGCCAGGGCTTTGCCGACAAAACCATGCTCACGGAGCGCGCCGTGCAGCACTACCGCAAGCGCTGCCGCGAGACGCTGGATAAAGGCTTAAGCCCCTACGACGGGCACGACACCGTCGGCATTATCGGGCTCGATAAGCAGGGATCAATGAGCGTCGCCACCTCCACCAGCGGCCTGTTTATGAAAAAACGCGGCCGCATTGGGGATTCCCCCATTATCGGCTCCGGCTTTTACTGCGACAGCGAAACCGGTGCCGCCACCGCCACGGGCGTCGGTGAAGATTTAATGAAAGGCTGCACCAGCTATGAAATCGTCCGCCGGATGGCGCAAGGCATGACGCCGCAGCAGGCCGCGGATTCGGTGGTGTTTGAACTGGAAGACAAGCTGATGTCGCGCTTCGGTCGCGCGGGCGATCTCTCCGTGGTGTGCATGAATAACAGGGGCGAATTTGGCGCCGCCACCAACATCAAAACCTTCTCGTTTGTGGTGGCGACGGCCCGCCAGCCCCTCACCGTTTATCGTACCGAGCGTCTGCGCGAGAAAACGCATTATCACGCGGTAGACGATGAGTGGATGCAGGCCTATGCCGCGCGGATCCGCGCGCCGATTGAGGAGTCATGATGGTTACCTACCAACTCATTACCGCGCTTTCCGACGCGAAGCCGCAAGGCCACTTCATCGCCCGCCCCCGCTGTGCGCATTTGCCGCAAACTGCACTTATCGCGGAAATGCGGGAATCCGACGGCATTGCAGACACCCGCTTTGGCTGCGCCCCGTTTGCCCGGATCACGCTGCTACCCGACGCGCTCTGGCACGATAGCCTGACCGAAGGGCTGCTCACGGCGCTGCGCCCGCTGCTGGCCTCCCCCGTGAGTCCCGACCTGGTTCTGGATGTGACCGAAATCGACGACGTCGTGCTGGCACAGGTGCTGCGTTTTCTCTTTAACCAGGCGCACCGGCTAAGCGATTTGCAGCTAAAGAAAACCGGCGATGAGGTCCGTATCGCGCATATCTCGGCCCTCTGCCTGCCGGAGCAGCAGGCGAAGCTGGAGGGTGTTTTCCGCCAGCAGCAGGCCATCGCGCGCGGCATGGTCGCGGCGCGACGTCTGGCGGATATCCCGTCCGACCGATGCACGCCGCAGTTTGTGGTGGAAGAGGCGCAAAGGCTTTGCGCCACCTTCCCCACCCTGCGCTGCGAAGTGCTTAACGAAGAAGAGATTGTCGAGCACGGACTCGGGCTGCTGCACGCCGTGGGCAAAGGGGCGAGCTGCCCGCCGCGTCTGCTGGCGATTCATTATGACGGCGCCAAAGACGGCCCGGCGCGCTGCTATGTGGGGAAAGGTATTACCTTCGATACCGGCGGCCTGTGGCTGAAGGAAGGCGCGGGCATGTACACCATGAAATATGACATGTGCGGGGCGGCAAACGTGCTGGGGCTGATGCTGACCGTGGCGGAGATGGCGCTGCCCGTACGCATCATGGGGGTACTGGCGCTGGCGGAAAACGCCATCGGACCGGACGCCATGCAGCCCGGCACGGTGGCGACGGCCTGCAACGGCACCACGGTTGAAATCAACAACACCGATGCCGAAGGCCGGCTGGTGCTGGCGGATGCCATCGCCTGGGCCAGCCAACGGCATCCGCAGGCGCGCTACATTATTGATATGGCGACGTTAACCGGTGCGGTCGTAAAAGCGCTGGGCTATGAGCTGAGCGGGCTGATGACGCAGGATGAACCGCTGCGCGCGGCGCTGACGCGGGCAGGGAAACAGAGCGGTGACGAAGTGTGGTCCCTGCCGCTGGACGCGCGGCTGAAAAAGCAGACCGACAGCGCCATTGCCGATCTGTGCAATACGCCAACCAACAATGCGGCGATCAGCGCCTCGGCCGCGTGGCTGCTGCATCACTTCTGCCCGCCAGCCATTCCGTGGGCGCATCTGGATATCAGCGGTACGGCGCTGTGGCGCGAAGGTGGACGGAGCGTGGCATCAGGACGGCCGATTCCACTTCTGGTTGAGCACCTGATGGGGGATCTTTAGCCGGGTGGCGGCTGCGCCTTACCCGGCCTACAAAGAGCACCCGTAGGCCGGGTGCCACCCGGCAAAAAACTCAAAGCTTAAGGATATCTTTCACAAACGGGATGGTCAGCTTGCGCTGGGCGGTAATGGAGGCGCGATCGAGCTGATCGAGCGTGTCAAACAGGGTGCGCATTTCCCGATCCAGGCGCTTGAGCAGGAAACGGCCCACGTCTTCCGGCAGCTCAAAGCCGCGCTGCTTTGCGCGCAGCTGTAGCGCCTGCAGCTTATCTTCATCCGACAGCGGCTGGAGCTTGTAGATTTGCCCCCAGTCCAGACGAGACGCCAGATCCGGCAGCCCAAGATTGAGCTGGCGAGGCGGACGATCGCCGGTGATCAGCAGCCGGGTTTTACCCGACTCCAGAATGCGGTTGTAGAGGTTGAAGATCGCCATTTCCCACGGCTCATCCCCCGCCACGCATTCGATATTATCAATGCAGACCAGCGAGAGATGTTCCATTCCCTCCAGCACTTCGGGCACAAACCAGGTCCGTTTATCCAGCGGCACGTAGCCGACCGCATCGCCGCGGGAAGAAAGCTCCGCACAGGCGGCATGCAGCAGATGGCTGCGCCCCGCGCCTTCGCGTGACCAGATATAGATGTATCCGCTGTGTTCCTGACGCAGCACGTTTTGCAGTGCAGCCAGTAAAGAGGGGTTATCACCCGGCCAGAAACTCGCAAACGTTTCGTCGTCAGGGAGATAAAGTGGCAGAGAGAGCTGTGCCGGTCCGTTCAGAAGTACCTCAACCAGATCTGACATAAAATCGGCATGGAGTTTAACACGGAACCCGCCAGGAGAGAACCGGGCGATCCCTCGCCCGGTTTTTCGATCAATGCGCTGCTTTTTCGCTGTCGTCCGCGTCCAGAATGTCTTCTTCCGGGCGGATCACCGAGATCAGCTTGAAGATCAGGCTCAGCCCCACGCCGACGATGGTCGCCAGCGCCATACCCTTCAGCTCGGCCGCGCCGATGTGTACCTTCGCGCCGCTCACGCCGATAATCAGGATCACCGAGGTCAGGATCAGGTTCTGCGCTTTGCTGTAATCCACTTTAGATTCAATCAGCACGCGAATACCGGAGGCACCGATCACGCCGTACAGCAGCAGAGAGACGCCGCCCATCACCGGCACCGGGATGATCTGAATCGCTGCCGCCAGCTTGCCGACGCAGGAGAGCAGAATGGCGATGATCGCCGCGCCGCCGATAACCCAGGTGCTGTAGACGCGGGTGATCGCCATCACGCCGATGTTCTCGCCGTAGGTGGTGTTTGGCGTGGAGCCAAAGAAACCGGAGATGATAGTGGAGAAACCGTTCGCAAACATGGAGCGGTGCAGGCCCGGGTCGCGGATTAAATCGCGCTTAACGATGTTCGCCGTCACCACCAGGTGGCCGACGTGCTCCGCGATCACCACCAGCGCCGCAGGCAGAATGGTGAAGATAGCAAACCACTCGAAGCGCGGGGTGTAGAAGGTTGGCAGCGCAAACCAGTGCGCCTGGGCAATCGGCGTAGTGTCCACCACGCCCATCGCGAAGGAGAGCGCATAGCCCGCCAGCACGCCGATCAGGATTGGGATAATCGCCATAAAACCGCGGAACAGCACGGAGCCAAACACCGTCACGCCCAGCGTTACCAGCGAAATGATAATGGTTTTAGAGTCCGGCGACTGGCCGTCGGCAGGCAGCAGACCGGCCATGTTCGCCGCCACGCCCGCCAGTTCCAGACCGATGACGGCAACGATGGCGCCCATCGCCGCAGGCGGGAACATCACGTCCAGCCAGCCGGTACCGGCTTTCTTCACGATGAAGGACACCACGCAGAACAGCACGCCACACATGATAAAGCCGCCCAGCGCGACCTCATAACCCAGCGGCAACAGCAACAGCACCGGAGAGATAAAGGCAAAGCTCGACCCGAGATACGCCGGGATTTTGCCTTTACAGATAAAGAGGTACAGCAGCGTGCCGATGCCGTTGAACAGCAGCACGGTAGCCGGGTTAATGTGGAACAGGATTGGCACCAGCACGGTTGCGCCAAACATGGCGAACAGGTGCTGCAAACTAAGCGGGATAGTCTGTAAAAGCGGCGGTCTTTCACTCACCCCGATAGCACGGCGCGTCATAGCGTTTTCCTCTGTGTAGTAGTGTTGTGGGTGTTTTATTCAAAAAAAAGCCGACTATCAAAGTCGGCTTTTTTATCGTTATTCGATTATTTCGTACCAAAGATCTTATCGCCGGCATCGCCAAGCCCGGGGATAATGTACCCGTGCTCGTTCAGGCCCTGGTCGATAGAGGCGGTATACAACTCAACGTCCGGGTGCGCTTTTTCCAGCGCCGCGATCCCTTCCGGTGCCGCAACCAGGACCAGCACCTTAATGCTGTTACAGCCCGCATTTTTCAGCAGGTCGATGGTGGCGATCATCGAACCGCCGGTCGCCAGCATCGGGTCAACTACCAGCGCCATACGCTCGTCGATGTTAGACACCAGCTTCTGGAAGTAAGGAACCGGCTCGAGGGTTTCTTCGTTACGGTAGATCCCGACCACGCTGATGCGCGCGCTTGGCACGTGCTCCAGCACGCCTTCCATCATGCCGAGACCGGCACGCAGGATTGGCACCACGGTAATTTTCTTACCTTTGATCTGCTCAACCTGCACCGGGCCGTTCCAGCCTTCGATGGTGACTTTTTCCGTTTCCAGATCGGAGGTTGCTTCGTAGGTCAGCAGGCTGCCCACTTCAGAAGCCAGTTCGCGAAAACGCTTCGTGCTGATGTCATGCTCACGCATCAGGCCCAACTTGTGTTTAACGAGTGGGTGTTTCACTTCCACAATCTTCATTCTCTTTCTCCTCTGGGGTGGCATCCGCAAAAAAATCGCGGGATTATACCGCTTTTTTCGGATTGCGCCATACCCATGTTGCTTGACTTATATCAATCAAAAACAAAAAAGCCGGAGGCTAAGCTCCGGCTTGGGTGCGGGGTTTTGCCCGGTGGCGCTGCGCTTACGCGGGCCTACGTGTATTGTAGGTCGGGTAAGCGTTAGCGCCACCCGACAATTACAGGTTATCGCCGTTGCTCGCTATCACCTGCTTGTACCAGTCGAACGATTTCTTCTTGCTGCGGTTCAGCGTGCCGTTGCCTTCATTGTCTTTATCCACAAAGATAAAGCCGTAGCGTTTTTTCATTTCGCCCGTTCCGGCAGACACCAGGTCGATGCAGCCCCATGGGGTGTAGCCCATCAGGTCTACGCCATCCTCCACTACCGCTTTTTTCATCTCGCGGATGTGCGCAGAAAGGTAGTCGATGCGGTACTGGTCGTTTACCGTGCCGTCGCTCTCCTGCACGTCGATCGCGCCAAAGCCGTTCTCAACGATGAACAGCGGCAGCTGGTAGTGATCCCAGAACCAGTTCAGGGAGTAGCGCAGCCCCACCGGGTCAATCTGCCAGCCCCAGTCGGATTTCTGCACGTACGGGTTAGAGACCAGGCTCTTGCTCTCGTCGTAATCCAGCTGCGGGTTGTCCGCCGTGGCCTTGGTGGCAAAGGACATGTAGTAGCTAAAGCCGATGTAATCCACGCAGCCCTGCGTCAGCGCCGCTTTATCCTCGTCGGTAATGTCCAGCGCGAAGCCGCGACGTTCAAAGTAGTTGAGCAGATGCTGCGGATACTTGCCGCGCACGTGCACGTCGGTGAACCAGTAGCGGCGGTGCATGGCGTTCATCGCCATCATCATGTCGTCCGGCGCGCAGGTCAGCGGGTAGATTGGACACATGGCAATCATGCAGCCAATCTGCAGGGACGGGTTAATCTCGCGCCCCGCCTTCACCGCCAGGGCGCTGGCCACCAGCTCATAGTGCGCCGCCTGGAACATGACCGGCTCACGGTCTTCACCCGGCGCGTACTTCAGCCCGGAGTTGGTGAACGGCGCGAAGTCTTCGTGGAAGTTGGCCTGGTTGTTGATCTCGTTGAAGGTCATCCAGTACTTCACCTTATGCTGGTAGCGCTGGAATACCACTTTTGCGAAGCGCACGAAGAAGTCGATCAGCTTGCGGTTGCGCCAGCCGCCGTATTCCGTCACCAGGTGGAAAGGCATTTCGAAGTGAGACAGGGTGATAACCGGTTCGATGCCGTGCTTCAGGCACTCGTCGAACAGATCGTCATAGAATTTCAGGCCAGCCTCGTTAGGCTCAAGCTCGTCGCCTTTAGGGAAGATCCGCGTCCAGGCGATGGAGGTGCGGAAGCATTTGAACCCCATCTCGGCAAAGAGTTTGATGTCTTCTTTATAGCGATGGTAGAAATCGATGGCTTCGTGGTTAGGGTAGTTCTTCCCTTCCAACACGCCGTTGGTGATTTCTCGCGGCACGCCGTGCGCGCCGGCCGTCATGACGTCGGCTACGCTTACGCCCTTGCCGCCCTCTTTCCAGCCGCCTTCCAGCTGATGCGCCGCAACCGCACCGCCCCACAGAAAATCTGCTTTGAATCCTGACATTCGCTTTCCCTCATTCTGCGTTATTTTCTGCAAAAACAATTACAGAAACCGGTTTCAGTTCGATGATGTGCAAAGGGATTAGCCGTTGCAAGCAGAACACAGAAACCGGTTTCATTTTCGTGAACGGAGTCAAGTTTGGCCGCATTCATAAGGGACGAAGAAAAAAAGATCCCCACGTCCAGAATAGGCTCGCAAACGTTTGCCTGGACTGTTAGAATTGCGCCGATTTTTCTTACTAGCTATGCAATCGCGTGGGGATTTAAGCCGTGACCAACAAAACTTCTCTCAGCTACAAAGATGCCGGTGTTGATATTGACGCAGGTAATGCGCTGGTTGACCGAATCAAAGGTGTGGTGAAAAAAACCCGCCGCCCTGAAGTGATGGGTGGTCTGGGTGGCTTCGGCGCACTGTGCGCGCTGCCGCAAAAATATCGTGAACCTGTTCTGGTCTCGGGAACTGACGGTGTTGGCACCAAACTGCGCCTGGCGATGGATTTAAAGCGTCACGACACGATCGGTATCGATCTGGTCGCGATGTGCGTAAATGACCTGGTGGTACAGGGCGCAGAGCCGCTGTTCTTCCTCGATTACTACGCGACCGGCAAACTGGACGTGGATACCGCCGCCAGCGTGATTAACGGTATCGCCGAAGGGTGCCTGCAGTCCGGCTGTGCGCTGGTCGGTGGTGAAACCGCAGAAATGCCGGGCATGTATCACGGCGAAGATTATGACGTCGCGGGCTTCTGCGTCGGCGTAGTAGAAAAATCAGAAATTATCGACGGCAGCAAAGTGGCCGATGGCGATGTGCTGATCGCGCTGGCCTCCAGCGGCCCGCACTCCAACGGCTACTCCCTGGTGCGTAAAATCCTCGAAGTGAGCGGCTGCGACCCACAGACTACCGAGCTTGAAGGCAAGCCGCTGGCTGACCATCTGCTGGCGCCGACCCGCATTTACGTGAAAAACGTGCTTGAGCTTATCGAGAACGTCGACGTTCACGCTATCGCCCACCTGACCGGCGGCGGCTTCTGGGAAAACATTCCGCGCGTCCTGCCGGACAACACCCAGGCGGTGATCGACGAATCCTCATGGCAATGGCCAGCCGTCTTTAACTGGCTGCAGACCGCAGGCAACGTCAGCTCTCACGAAATGTACCGCACCTTTAACTGCGGCGTGGGCATGGTTATCGCCCTGCCGGCAAGCGAAGCGGATAAAGCGGTTAAGCTGCTGACCGAGAAGGGTGAAAACGCGTGGAAAATTGGTTCGATTAAAGCGTCCGATTCCGAAGAGCGTGTGGTCATTGAATGAAAAACATCGTGGTGCTCATTTCCGGCAACGGAAGTAATTTGCAGGCCATCATAGACGCCTGCAAACAGAAGAAAATCAACGGCACCATTCGGGCAGTGTTCAGCAACAAGGCCGACGCGTTCGGCCTTGAGCGCGCGCGGGAAGCAAACATACCCGCGCACGCGCTGGAGGCCAGCCAGTTCGCCGGGCGTGAAGCCTTTGACCGCGAGCTGGTTCAGGAGATTGATGCCTACGCGCCGGACGTGGTCGTGCTGGCAGGCTATATGCGTATTCTCAGCCCGGCGTTTGTCGAACACTTCGCCGGACGTCTGCTGAATATTCACCCTTCCCTGCTGCCAAAATATCCCGGCCTGCACACGCACCGTCAGGTGCTGGAAAACGGCGACGAGGAGCACGGCACCTCCGTGCATTTCGTCACCGACGAGCTGGACGGCGGTCCGGTGATCCTGCAGGCTAAAGTTCCGGTCTTTGACGGCGATAGCGAAGAAGACGTGACCGAGCGCGTGCAGAGCCAGGAACACGCCATTTACCCGCTGGTGGTGAGCTGGTTTGTCGACGGGCGTCTTGAAATGCGCGACGGCGCAGCCTGGCTGGACGGCGTTAAGTTACCTCCGCAGGGTTATGCGGCGGAAGAGTAGTCTGTTATGTCGGGTGGCGCTACGCTTACCCGACCTACCTCATAGCATTACCCGATATTGCCTCACTCAACCTTCTAAAATCCCCAACAAAAAAAATAACTGTCATACTTTTCTGGCACTGTTGGACATATCGTGGAAATGCTCGCCATAATAAGGACGAGACGGATTTACCACGTCCTGTGATTGAACTGGAGTGTGAGCTGTAATGGGTCAGGAAAAGTTATATATCGAGAAAGAGCTAAGCTGGTTAGCATTCAACGAACGTGTACTCCAGGAAGCGGCTGACAAAAGTAACCCGCTGATCGAACGCATGCGTTTTTTGGGCATTTATTCCAACAACCTGGATGAGTTCTACAAGGTCCGCTTCGCCGAGCTGAAAAGACGCATCATCATCAGCGAAGAACAGGGCTTAAACTCGCACTCGCGGCATCTGCTGGGCAAAATCCAGTCCCGCGTGCTGAAAGCCGATCAGGAATTTGACGGCCTGTATAACGAACTGCTGCTGGAGATGGCGCGCAATCAAATCTTCCTGATTAACGAACGCCAGCTTTCCGTTAACCAACAAAACTGGCTGCGCCACTACTTCAAACACTATCTGCGCCAGCACATTACCCCGATTCTGATCAACCGCGAAACCGATCTGGTGCAGTTCCTGAAGGACGACTACACCTACCTGGCGGTGGAAATTATTCGCGGTGAATCCATCCGTTACGCGCTGCTGGAGATCCCGTCCGACAAGGTGCCGCGCTTTGTGAACCTGCCGCCGGAAACCCCGCGCAGACGTAAGCCGATGATCCTGCTGGATAACATCCTGCGCTACTGTCTGGACGACATCTTTAAAGGCTTCTTCGATTACGATGCGCTAAACGCCTACTCGATGAAGATGACCCGTGACGCCGAATATGACCTGGTGCACGAGATGGAAGCCAGCCTGATGGAGCTGATGTCCTCCAGCCTGAAGCAGCGCCTGACGGCCGAGCCGGTGCGCTTCGTTTATCAGCGCGATATGCCGGACGCCATGGTGGAGATGCTGCGCGAGAAGCTGACCATTTCGCGCTATGACTCCATCGTGCCGGGCGGCCGTTACCACAACTTTAAAGACTTTATTGGCTTCCCGAACGTCGGCAAAGCCAATCTGGTGAACAAGCCGCTGCCGCGCCTGCGCCACCTGTGGTTTGATAAATTCCGCAACGGATTCGACGCCATTCGCGAGCGCGACGTGCTGCTTTACTACCCGTATCACACCTTTGAGCACGTGCTGGAGCTGCTGCGTCAGGCCTCGTTCGACCCGAGCGTGCTGGCGATCAAAATCAACATCTACCGCGTGGCAAAAGACTCCCGCATCATCGACGCGATGATCCATGCGGCGCACAACGCCAAAAAGGTCACCGTGGTGGTTGAACTGCAGGCGCGCTTCGACGAAGAGGCGAACATTCACTGGGCCCGCCGTCTGACGGAAGCGGGCGTACACGTCATCTTCTCCGCCCCGGGGCTGAAAATTCACGCCAAGCTGTTCCTCATCTCCCGTAAAGAGGGTGACGACGTGGTGCGTTACGCCCATATCGGTACCGGGAACTTTAACGAGAAAACCGCGCGGATTTACACCGACTACTCGCTGCTGACCGCCGATGCCCGCATCACCAACGAGGTGCGCCGGGTCTTTAACTTTATTGAGAACCCGTACCGCCCGGTAAGCTTTGACTATCTGCTGGTCTCGCCGCAGAACTCGCGCCGCCTGCTGTACGATATGATCGATAAAGAGATCGCCAACGCCCAGAAAGGCTTGTCGTCCGGGATTACGCTGAAGCTTAACAACCTGGTCGACAAAGGCCTGGTGGATCGCCTGTATGCGGCCTCCAGCTCCGGCGTGCCGGTTAACCTGCTGATCCGCGGCATGTGCTCGCTGATCCCGGAACTGGAAGGCATCAGCGACAATATTCGCGTGATCAGCATCGTTGACCGTTACCTGGAACACGATCGGATCTATATTTTTGATAACGCGGGTGATAAACAGGTCTATCTCTCTTCGGCAGACTGGATGACGCGCAATATTGACTACCGAATTGAAGTCGCGGCACCGCTGCTGGATCCGCGCCTGAAGCAGCAGATCCTCGACATCATCGAGATTCTGTTCAGCGATACCGTGAAGGCACGCTATATCGACAAAGAACTCAGTAACCGCTACGTACCGCGCGGCAACCGCCGCAAAGTGCGGTCACAGCTGGCGATTTACGACTATATCAAATCACTCGAGCAACCCGATTAACCTATGCCGATAAATGATAAGACCCCACGCCCGCAGGAATTCGCCGCGGTCGATCTTGGCTCTAACAGTTTCCACATGGTCATCGCCCGTGAGGTGGATGGCGCGCTGCAGATCATCGGTCGTCTGAAGCAGCGCGTACACCTGGCGGATGGCCTTGATGAACGCAGCATGCTCAGCGAAGAGGCGATGGAGCGCGGGTTAAACTGCCTGTCGCTGTTTGCTGAACGCCTGCAGGGCTTCTCGCCTTCCAGCGTCTGCATCGTGGGCACCCACACCCTGCGCCAGGCGCTGAACGCGCCGGAATTCCTCAAGCGCGCCGAAAAGGTGATCCCCTACCCGATCGAGATCATCTCCGGCAACGAGGAAGCGCGTCTGATTTTCATGGGCGTTGAGCACACCCAGCCGGAAAAAGGGCGCAAGCTGGTGATTGACATCGGCGGCGGTTCTACGGAGCTAGTGATCGGTGAAGACTTTGAGCCGCGCCTGGTGGAAAGCCGCCGTATGGGCTGCGTCAGCTTCGCGCAGATGTACTTCCCGGGCGGCACCATCACCCGCGAGAACTTCCAGCGTGCGCGTATGGCGGCCGTCCAGAAGCTGGAAAACCTGGCCTGGCAGTACCGTATTCAGGGCTGGAACGTGGCGCTGGGCGCGTCAGGCACCATCAAAGCGGCGCATGAAGTGCTGCTGGCGATGGGCGAAAAAGACGGCTTTATCACGCCCGAGCGTCTGACGCTGCTGACCGAAGAAGTGCTGAAGCATAAAAGTTTTGACGCCCTAAGCCTGCCGGGTCTTTCCGACGAGCGTAAGGCGGTCTTCGTGCCGGGCCTGGCTATTCTCTGCGGCGTGTTTGATGCCCTCGCCATTAAGGAGCTGCGTCTTTCAGACGGCGCGCTGCGTGAGGGCGTGCTGTATGAGATGGAAGGCCGCTTCCGCCATCAGGATATTCGCAGCCGTACCGCGCAAAGCCTGGCCAACCAGTACAACATCGACCGAGAGCAGGCGAAGCGCGTGCTGGAAACCACGGTGCAAATGTACGAACAGTGGGAAGAGCAGAATCCGAAGCTCGCGCATCCGCAGCTTGCCGCCCTGCTGAAATGGGCCGCGATGCTGCACGAGGTGGGGCTGAACATCAACCACAGCGGCATGCACCGCCATTCGGCCTACATCCTGCAAAACAGCGATCTGCCTGGCTTCAACCAGGAGCAGCAGACCATGATGGCAACCCTGGTGCGCTATCACCGCAAGGCCATCAAGCTTGACGATCTGCCGCGCTTCACGCTGTTCAAGAAGAAGCAGTTCCTGCCTTTAATCCAGCTGCTGCGCCTTGGCGTACTGCTCAATAACCAGCGTCAGGCCACGACCACACCGCCGACGCTGAAGCTTAAAACCGACGACCATCACTGGACGCTGAGCTTCCCGCACGACTGGTTCAGCCAGAACGCGCTGGTTCTGCTGGACCTGGAAAAAGAGCAGCAGTACTGGGAAGCGGTCACCGGCTGGCTGCTCAAAATTGAAGAAGAGAGCGCTGACGTCGCCGCGTAACGGCTCAGGCGTCCGCGGTGGACGCCTCGGTTTCCAGCAGTGACGCAAGCGGCGTCGGCCTGCCAATCAGATAGCCCTGCATATAATCGATACCTAGCGCGTTAACCGCGCTACGTATCTCTTCCGTCTCGACATACTCCGCCACCACCAGCATCTTCTTCATGCGCGCCAGATGGCAGATAGACGCCACAATCTGGTAGTCCAGGCTGTTGTTAACGATATTGCGAATAAAGCTGCCGTCGATCTTGAGAATGTCGGCATCCACGCTTTTCAGCCGCGCATAGCTCGCATAGCCGGTGCCAAAATCATCAATCGCAATACGGACCCCCATTTTCTGGAGCTGCTGGAGGATGTGTAGCGCCTGCTCCCCGCTGCTGAACGAGCTGCACTCCGTCACCTCAAAAATCAGCTGCCACGGCTCAATGGCGTATTTCGCCAGCAGGCGACTCACCTCAAGCGGGAACGGCACCCGGCACACGGTTGAAGGTGCCAGATTAATGGCAAAACGCTGGGCGGGCAGGCTTTCGCGATGCGCGGCCAGGAAACGCAGCGTATGCTCAAGCACCCACAAATCCACCCGCGACGACAGGCCAAACTCCTGCGCGACGGGCAGGAACTGGTCAGGAGAGATCAATAAGCCGTTTGCATCCGGCATCCGCAACAAAACTTCGTGATAGCGATCGCCACGCAGGCCGCAAACGGGTTGAACCAGCAGGGTAAATTCGTCGTTATCGAGCGCCTTTTGCAGGCGGCTCATCATCGCGACCTTATCCTTCAGGCTGCGCTGCAAATGGACGGCCCCACGCTGCTGAAGATTTTCCGGATGGTTGGAGGAGAGCGACAGATCGGCCACCACCCCCAGCTCGCCCAGCACCAGGTAAAGATGGTTAACCGGAGACCGGACATAGCAATAGCTCACGCCCACCTGCGGCTGCAGCGGCATGCCGTCCCAGACAAAGCGGAACTGTTTAATATGCTCGTCCAGGTCATCAATCCGCTGCTGGTGCGACTCCGCGTTGAGCCGCACCGCCAGGTCATATCCGGTCAGGTGATACACCTGCTCATTAGGCTGGAGCGTGCCGTTTACCCACTGCGCCAGCTGCTGTTTGTACAAAATACGCAGCAGCACGCCGTAGTTTCGGCCCAGAATTTCCAGCTCCGGAATGCGCAGCAGGCAGAGCGCCGACCACGGATTCTTCGCCAGATCGCGCGACAGCGCCCGCAGGTTAGGCATATGGACAATCGGGTCGAGCAGCGCCAGCCTGCGGGAGCGTTTATTCACGGCGCGCTGGCGGGTCGCCAGCATCGACATATAAATCACCACAAACGAGAAGACCAGGTAGCTGGAAGAGGTGATCGCCAGCTGAATGTCGTATCCCTGATTCATAGGGATATAGCGGTAAAAATAGTGAATAGACACCAGCAGCACCGGCGTCCAGATAAGCGAAATGAGCTTATAGCCAAAACGCATTGCGCCCCAAAGCATCACCGGCATCAGCAGCGAGAGGGTGTAGTTGGTGGTGAAAATGGAGCTGTTTTCATTCATCGGAAGCAGCAGCAGCGAAAGCAGCCCGCCGAGCGCAGCCGCCCACAGCAAAAACTCGGCGACCGTCACCTTTTTGTCTATCTGGGCGCGGATCTGCGAGAGTAGGCTTTTGACGTAGCGCGGATGACGAATCAGGCGGATCAGCAGATAGCTCAGCGGCACGCCCGTCAGCCCGCTGGCCAGCAGCGTCTGATAGTTAATGAGCGTGCGGATATTAAGAGGGTTGAGTCCCGCAAGGCTCTGGCGGCTCTCATACACGCCCAAATAGACCGCAAACTGAAACAGCACCAGAAACAGCGTCGCGGGGCAGAAAGCCTGCCAGAAGATGCGCTGCGCCATCAGCCGGACGTCGCCGTACGCCGTCATATTGCGTCTGGGGGCAAACACACGGTAGCCGCCCCAGCTGAGCACTAGCGGGACGATAAAATGCAGTACGCCGGCAACCGTTTCAAACATCCCGACCGACGGGTAGTAGCGGATAAACAGCGACAATACGATCCCGGGCAGCGCTTCCAGGCCAAAGAACATCATCAGCGAAAGCAAAAATGAGAGCGGTAAATAATAGAGTGCCACAATGCCGTCGCCCAGCTGCGTATACGTATTCGCGACGCTCAGCGCGGGAAGTAAAACCACCGGTATAATAAGCGGCAATGCCCACCAGCGGTTTTGATTGTTTTTCAGGAAAGCGAGAATATTCATAGATGCCCGGTTAAACCCCTATCGCTCCAGAGGGAAATAAAGACAGGCATCCAACCTGACCTACGCGCCACCCGGCGGCATGCCGGGCAAACAGTGTGGAGGAAGGATTTTAAATATCAGGGGCGGGAAACCGTTGACATAAATCAAACTACTTGACGCAAATAACTTTTCAGGGCGTTTTTTTGAGAATAATTTTCTTCATATTATCAATATGGTAAATGCGTTAATTAATTTTAATAACATTAGTTAATGTAAATATTGACGGTTATTTACACACGCCAGAATTGACCCCAACTCCCCGCTGTGCCTTAATATCCTTATCGCCCAAAAGGGCTTACCCAGGAAAAACAGAGTGAGTCAGGTCACGCGTATGCGCAAACGACATCGATTTAACACCCGAATGACCCGCATCATACTGCTCATCAGCTTCCTGTTTTTCTTTGGCCGCTTTGTTTACTCTTCCATTGGCGCCTGGTATCACCATCAGGACAAGATCCAGTCGCAGCAGTCCAGCCTGACCGTCGACACCGCTGACCGCTAAACCGCCGAAGGATGTTGCACGAGCCGAATAAGGGCCGCGATCCCTTTGCTGAGGATTTTGTCCTGCCGCATGACCACCGCCAGCTGCCGCTGCAGCATGGGCATCAGCGACATCACGCATAGCCCTTCACGATCGACATCCTGTTTGACCGCCATTCGCGGCACAATACTGTAGCCCAGCCCCGCGCGAACCATGCGTTTGATCGCCTCGATGCTGCCAAGCTGCATCACCGGCGCGATTGCTAATCCACTGGCTGCAAACCAGCCATCGATCAGAGCCCGGGTCCCGCTGCCTGATTCAAAGGCAATCAGCGGATGAGCGTGCAGCGCCTCCGGCGTGAAATCGCGGAAAACATCCTGCTGCTCCCGCGAGGCGATAAACACAAACTCTTCGTCCATCACCGGCATGACGTCCAGCGCTCTGCCGCTCACCGGCAGCGTGACCAGCCCCACATCGAGACGGTTCTCTTCGATGGCCCTGACGATGTCGAGGGTGTTGCCCGTTGTCACCCCCACGCTCAGGAGCGGATAGTCGCGGCGCAGCTGCTCCAGCAGGGGCGGGAGAAGATGGATGCAGGCCGTTGCCCCCGTGCCAAGCGTAATGGTGCCGCTCACGTCGTGACTGAACGCACTCACGGACCGGATGGCGTCATCCACCACCTGCTGAATGCGTTCCCCGTGCGCCAGCAGGGCCTCTCCGGCCCCCGTCGCCTTAATGCCCCGCCCGGTACGTTCCACCAGGCGCGTTTGCAAAAACTGCTCCAGCTGACGTACCTGCATGCTGACGGCGGGCTGGGAAATGCCCATCAGATCCGCCGCAGAGGAAAAACTGCCGCGCTGGATCACCAGCCGGAACGTCGCGAGATAGCCCAGATTAAGCGTCGTCATTCAAAGTTTCTCTTATACCGCGCATAAGGTTGCAGACCTGTTTGCACAATACCTCGCTCGCTATGCTGGGGACAACTGCATAACGGAATGAAAAATAATGGAAACACCTGCCCTGCCTCGTCGACTCGCCCTCACTGCCGGATGTAATCAACTCATCAACTGGGGGATCTCGTTTTATATGCCCGGTACCTTCGCGCTGGCGATATCAGCTGACCGGGGGTGGTCATCACCACAGATTTACCTCGGCCTGACGCTGGCGATGCTGGTGATGGCGGCGGTTTCGCCGTTTGTGGCCCACCTGCTGGCATGCTTTGGCGGCCAGAGGGTGGTGATGAGTGGCACGCTGCTGATCGCCGCAGGCTGCGCAGGGATGGCGTATACCCAGACGCTATTTGGCTGGTACTGCGCCTGGCTGGTCACCGGTGTAGGGATGCGCCTGTCGCTGTACGATGCGCTGTTCGCCGCGCTGGTGAACCTCTACGGTCAGCAGGCGCGAAGAACAATCTCACGCGTCACGCTGGCGGGCGGGCTGGCCTCTGTCGTCTTCTGGCCGCTTGGCGATGCTCTGCTTCAGGTGATGAGCTGGCATGAGGCGCTGCGCGTCTATGCTCTCTTCGGCCTCCTGAGCGCGGCGCTGATAAGAACGCTCCCCCGTCAGCGGCTGTCGGTGACGACACAGGTCGCCGCGCCGCCCCTGAACAAAGAGCGGCGCAAAGGCTGGCTTTATGCCGCCTTCATTGCCCTCATCACCTTTGTCTCTAACGGCACCTCCACCCATCTGCCGGAGTTTATTGCCCACTTCGGCCTGCCGGTCGCCATCGGCATGCTGTGGGGGATCGGCCAGACGGGCGCTCGCTCTATGGAGGTGCTGGCGGGCGCACACTTAACGCCGTTCAGGCTGACCCTTTTCACCGCGTTCGCCATGCCGCTCTGCTTTCTTCTGGGGTTGAGCAGCGCTCTGTTTGTGTGGTGTGCAGCCGGGTTTGTGCTGGGCTATGGCGCCATGAACGGGCTAGTCACCATCGTGAAAGCCACGCTGCCGCTGGAACTGTTCAGCGCGGAAAGCTATGCCCGCCGCACCGGCATGCTGCTTATCCCCGGCCAGCTGATGGCGGCAGCCTCGCCGTTTGCCTATGCGTGGCTGAACAAAGCGCTGGGGATCGCGGGAGCAATGTGGGTATCAACGGGGCTGACGCTGGTGATTGCCGGGCTGGCGATAGCGATTGTGCGCCGTCCCGGCAGGCAAAGTGTATCGCACTGTATCCAGCGCACCACGCTGACAAACGGGTACAAAACGCCGCCTCCGGCAAATATCTCCGATACATAAAAATGGTTTTCTTTCCCTGTCGCCATTCAGAACCGATGAGGAGAGAGAGCAATGATTCGTCACTATGTACTTTTCCCCCTGCTTGTCCTGACATCTGTAGCATGTGTCCAGGCCACACCGCTGGACAATCTGAGCGCCGCGGACGTTAATGGCCCCGCCGCTGTTTCCCCGCTGGCGCAGCCGCAACCACCTGCAAAACTGATCGTCGATCCGCCGCTTGCCGGGCCGCTGAGCAAAGGCGCGGTGTTTATCCAGTACCGTGCCGAAAACCTGCGCATCGAGCCGGTGTTCGGGCCCGACGCGCTCAAGGTCACCCCGCGCATCGGGCACATTCACGTGGTGGTGGATGACGCGCCGTGGCATTGGGCTGACGTCAGCGGAGAGCCGGTGATCCTGGTGGGTCTGCCCGCCGGTAAGCACAAGGTGACGATTATTCTGGCCGATCCGACGCATAAGCCCCTCGATCACAAAACCCTCGAATTCACCGTGCCGCCCCACGCGGCGATCCACCATTTTTAAGGAGTCTGAAGATGAAAGCACTGTCTGTACTGACGGCAGGCCTGCTGGCGCTTTCGGCCAGCGCTTTTGCGGAGAATAAAACCAGCGTCGTGCTGGTGCACGGCGCGTTTGCCGACGGCAGCAGCTGGAATAAGGTGATTACCCTGTTGCAGAAACAGCACGCAGAGGTCATTGCCGTCCAGCTCCCGCTCACGTCGCTAAAAGATGACGTTGCCGCCACGCGACGAGCCATCGAACGCGCCCAGGGGGATGTCGTACTGGTGGGTCACTCCTGGGGCGGCACCGTGATTAGCGAAGCAGGCAACGATGCGCGAGTAAAATCACTGGTGTATGTGGCGGCGTTCGCGCCGGATTCCGGTCAGTCGACGGCGGATCTGGCAGAAAGATTCCCTGCGCCGCCGGGCAGCGCGGGCATTGCCAAAACGGCGGACGGCTATTTATATCTGCCAACGGACGCCGTCAGGAAGGATTTCGCGCCGGATGTGACGCCAGACATTCAAAACACGATTGCAGCGACGCAGGGGCCGATTAAGGCCGAGGCGTTTGGTGAAAAGGTCGCCCATGCGGCATGGCATGATAAACCGAGCTGGTTTGTGGTCAGCAAGAATGATCGAATGATCAACCCCGATCTTGAGCGTGCAATGGCAAAGACGATCCATGCGAAAACCGCCGAGGTGGCAGCGAGCCACGTGTCGATGGTGAGCCAGCCGGAAGCTATCGCCCGGATGATTGAGCAGGCGAGGCGGATGCACTGAGAAAAATTCGCCCGGCGGCGCTACGCTTGCACGGGCCTACGATTTCGTAGGTCGGGTAAGCGCAGCGCCACCCGACAAGAAAGGCCGCCTCAGTCCCCCTTCTCTGCGGGATAATCGCGATTAATCCACGCGTGATCCTCTTCCCAGGTGAACATCCATTTGCGCACCGGCCCGGCCATCACGTTGAGGTAATAGCTGTCATACCCGGCCATCGTCGCCACCGGGTGGTAGCCCTTCGGCACCATGACCACGTCACGGTTATAGACCGCCATACACTCATCCAGCGTTCTGTCGTCGGTGTAAACGCGCTGCATGCAGAACCCCTGTTCCGGGTTGAGGCGATGGTAGTAGGTCTCCTCCAGATAGGTCTCGTTCGGCGGATTGTCCGCGTCATGCTTGTGGCTCGGGTACGAGCTGGTGCAGCCTTCGTTGGTCCAGACCTCCACCACCAGCAGGCTGTCGGCAGGTTTATCCTCCGGCAGAATGTTATGCACGTAGCGCTGGTTATGCCCCTTACCGCGCGCCTCGCCGTCGATATCCTGCGGCGCAATCAGCCGCGTCGGATGCGTACCCTTGCCCGGCGCGGCGCAGACCGCCAGCTCCAGCCTGGTCAGCGCCTTCACCTGCACCGTCTCCTGCGGTGTAACGTACACCGCCCACGGCTTGATGCGCTCGAACGGGCTCATCCGCTCGCCGATGTCGTTAAACTGCGCGGAAGGGGTGCGGATGGAGGCGCGTCCGGCGACCAGCACCAGGCAGCGCTCCTCGCTGACGGCGGGCAGCGTCAGCGTCTGCCCCTCCTGCAGCTCATAAGCCGCAAAGCCGACGTACCCCCACCCCGCGCTTTCCGGCGTGACGGACTGGGTCCGCCCCTGCGCGTTCGGCTGTTGCCAGCGTGATATCAGACGTGACATGTCACCTCCTCAGATAAGCCCGGCGTCGCGCGCCAGGCGGCTCAGGTTGTTGTACCCCAGACGGGCGTAGGTCAGCGGATGGGCAATCGCCGGATCCTGCTCCGCCTCGACCACCAGCCAGCCGTGATAGTCCTGCGCCTTCAGCTGCCGCATAATCGGCGGGTAATCGACGCAGCCGTCGCCCGGCACGGTAAACACGCCGCTCAGCACCGCATCGAGGAAGCTGGTTTTGCGGTTTTTGACGTCCGCCAGCACGTCGGCGCGCACGTCTTTGCAGTGCACGTGGTTGATGCGCGACGCCCAGCGCTGCGCCACCGCCAGCGGATCGGCCCCGGCAAAGGTCAGATGGCCGGTATCCAGCAGCAACCCGACCTCTTCGCCGGTATGGGTCATCAGGTTGTCCACGTCGTCGGCGGACTCAATCACCGTGCCCATATGGTGATGGTAGGCGATCTGCACCCCCTGCTGCTGCGTATAGCGGGCAAATTCGGTGAGCTTCTCGCCGTACTCCTGCCAGCGTTCCTGCGGGAAGCGCGGGCGCAGATGCACCGGGGTCTGCTGCTCGCCGTGAATACAGCCGCTCACTTCAGCAAACACCAGCACCTTCGCCCCCAGCTCGCGCAGCAGCGTCAGGTGGGGCTGCACGGCGGCGATCTCCTCCTCCACTCTGCGCTCCAGCAGGCGGCCGGAGTACCAGCCGGAGACCAGCTGCAGGTCGTGGCGCTGTAAAATCGGGCCGAGCAGGCGCGCCTCGCGCGGGAATTTATTGCCCAGCTCGAAGCCGGCAAAACCGGCCTCTTTTCCTTCGCTCAGGCAGGTCTCCAGCGACGTCTCCGCGCCGAGGGAAGGCAGATCGTCGTTCGTCCAGGTCAGCGGGTTAATGCCCAGTTGTACACTCATTGTCGTCTCCATTATGCGTCTCCGCGCTCGCGCCACCAGGCGATAAGCTGCAGGTAGTTGTCCCGGATGCGCGCCACCAGCTGCGCATCGTCAATATCGTGCTTCAGCCACGCGCGGGAGGCGTCGCCAAACAGCGTGCGCCCCACGGCGAAGCCTTTCACCAGCGCCTGCCCCGCGGCGGCCCGGAAGTCGGCGCGCAGCTGTTCCGCCGGGGCATCGAGTCCGAGGATCACCACCCCACGGCAGTGCGGGTCCCGGCGTTCGATAGTTTCGCTGAGCGCCGTCCAGCCGTCGGCCGAGAGCGGCGGCAGCTTCCACCAGTCCGGGTAAATGCCCAGGTTGTAGAAGCGGGAGATGGCGCGCAGATAAAGTTCGTCGCTGCGCGGCATGGTTGCGGGCAGGATCACCTCCAGCAGCAGCTCGTGCCCGGACTGGCAGCAGGCGTGGTACACCTCGGCGATTTTCTGCTCCTGCTCCAGGCGCAGGCCGTGGGCATCTTCCGGATGGAAAAAGACCAGGCACTTCACCACGTGCTCCTGCGGCCAGCTGATAAGCTGGGTGCCGATGTTGCCGTGCTCCATCTCCAGCGGCCGGGATCCCGGCAGCTCGATGGGGCGACCAATCCACCATCCTTCCCCGGTGATGGCGTTCAGCGCGTCCTGACCAAAGGTGCCGTCGCACAGCAGGCCGGCTTTGCCCTCCAGCCCGGCGCGGCTCGCCGCCTCGCGGCTGGCCTGCAGGATCAGCTGCTTTAGCGCCGGAATGCGCTTCAGCGACGCGCCGCACTGCAGCGCCATATCCTCAAGCTGGCTGCGGTGGTCGAAGGCCATTACGCACAGCTCCGGCCACTCGCGGCGGCGGGTGGTCACCCGGTGGAGATGGTTCAGACGCGGGTCGAGATCCGGGCGCGGCACGTCCGCAGCGCGGGAGAGATAGTCATCCAGCTCGATCTTGCTCGGCATTGCCGGGGCGCAGCCGTGGCGGGAGACCACCAGCGCGCCGCAGGCGTTGGCGTAGCGGCACGCCTGCTCCCAGCCCTCGTCGTTCAGGTAGCCGCGCAGCAGGCCGGACATAAACGCGTCCCCCGCGCCGAGGACGTTCAGCACCTCCACGCGCACGCCGGTCACCGTCAGGCCGTCGTCCAGCCGGGGCGGAATGGCGTCGGTATAGACCGAGCAGCCGAGCGCCCCGCGCTTGCAGATCAGCGCGGCTTCACTGACGGCGCGCACCTGCCCCAGCGCCGTCAGCGTATCGGTGCTGCCGCCCGCAATGTGGAACTCCTCCTCGGTGCCGACGATGACGTCGAAGAGGTGCAGCACCTCCTGCAGTTCGCGGGTGACCTTATCGGCGGCGATAAAGCGCGTTTCGCCGTCGCCCAGCGAGGTCAGCCCCCACAGCACCGGACGGTAGTCGATGTCCAGCACCGTGCGCACGCCGTGACGGCGGGCATAGCCCAGCGCCGTCAGCACCGCCTCGCGGGTCTGCGGGTGAGAAAGGTGGGTCCCGGTGATGGCAAGACACCGTGCGGAGGCAATGTAGCTTTCGTCCACATCGCGGGCGGTAATCGCCATGTCCGCGCAGTTATCGCGATAAAAAATCAGAGGAAAGGTGTCCCGGTCTTTAATGCCGAGCAGCACCAGCGCCGTAAGGCGGTCTTTATCGGTAATCAGATGGCTGGTATCGCAGCCTACCTGGCTGAGCTCTTCCCGCAGGAAGCGGCCCATATGTTCATCGCCGACGCGCGCCAGCATCGACGAGCGCAGGCCCTGACGCGCGGTGCCGTACGCCACGTTGCCGGACGACCCGCCGAGGTATTTGGCGAAGCTCGACGCATCTTCCAGACGGGCGCCAATCTGCTGGCTGTAGAGGTCTACCGCCACGCGGCCCATGCATATCACATCAAACTGCTTTTCCACGTTGAACCCTCTTCAGACAATGTCGTTCACGTTCAGCCAGCGGCCTTCCCGGTGCGAGAGCGCGATCGCGTCCAGCACGCGCGACACCTTCCAGCCCTCTTCGAAGTCCGGCCACATCGGCGCGTCGGCGGCAATCCCGTCTACCAGGTCGCGCACCTCCACCGTTTTTTGATCGTTAAAGCCAATCCCGTGGCCCGCGCCCATGCAGAACGCGGCGTAGTCCGGGTGCGACGGGCCAACGAGCAGCGTGCGAAACCCCTGACGGTTCACCGGGTCGTCATGCAGATAGAGCTTCAGCTCGGCCATGCGCTCCTGGGTGAAGCTGATGGCGCCTTTCGTGCCGGTGATGACGTACGACAGCCCCATCTTGCGGCCGCAGGCAACGCGGGAGGTTTCAATGACGCCCTGCGCCCCGCCCGCGAAGCGCACCATCGCGTGGGCCTGATCCTCGTTTTCGACGGCAACCATCTCCGACGATCCGGCCTTCGCCGGGCGCGCCGGGACCACGATCTTCAGATCGCCGCAGACCTGCTCGATATCCCCCACCAGGTACTGGGCCATATTGACGATATGCGCCGCGAGATCGCCCAGGGCCCCCAGCCCGGCGGTCTCCTTAAAGCAGTGCCAGTGAATGGGCGAAAGCGGGTCGGCCATATAGTCTTCGTTGTGGGTGCCGTAGAAGTGGATCACCTCGCCAATCTCGCCGCGCGCGATAATCTCCTTCGCCAGCTGCGCGGTCGGGTTCTTCATGTAGTTGAACCCCACCAGCGTTTTCACCCCGGCCCGCTTCGCGGCGTCGACCATCTCGCGCGCGTCGTGGGCGCTCAGCGCCAGCGGCTTCTCCGAGTAAACGTGCTTACCGTGGCGGATAGCCTCCAGCGCCATCTCTTTATGCAGGTGGTTGGGCGAGCAAATATCCACCACGTCAATGGCCGGGTCGGCCACCAGCGCCCGCCAGTCGCCGGTGGAGCGGTTGAAGCCAAACGCCTGCGCGGCGGCAATGGCCTGCTCCGTTTCCTGTGCCGAACTCATCACCACCTGGCGGATTTGCTTGCCGGTGGCCGGGTTGAAGATCGCCTGAACGCGCTGGCCTGAACCGGTGACACATTCGCCGTGAATAAAATTCGCTACCGTCTCCATCCTTAACCTCTCGCTGTTGATACGTGACTGTGACCTGAACGCTGTGTACTGAACACTATATATGAAACAAATATTCCATTTTAAGTTGAAATAAAATAAATGATGATTATTGTGATCAAGGATGGATTTTTATGTTAACAGCGAACAACACTGGCGCAGCGTGCGCTATTAAGGAATTTCGGGCGAGGAAATGACTGAAGCTTCTGTTTCATTTTTGCTGCCAGATGGATGGCCGACATTTAAAAGACGCGGTTTTGCGTTTAGAATCATATGACTGTATTTGGGGGATAAAATGACGACAGCAACCAGCCTGAACGAACTGCAGCAGCAAATCCGCGATCGCTACGATAGCCTGAGCAAGAGGCTGCAGCAGGTCTCCCGCTACGTGCTGGATAACACCAACAGCGTGGCCTTCGATACGGTTGCCGTGATTGCCGAGCGCGCCGACGTGCCGCCCTCGACGCTGATCCGCTTTGCTAACGCCTTCGACTTCACCGGCTTCAACGAAATGAAACAGCTGTTTCGCATGAACCTGGTAGAGGAGACCGCCAGCTACAGCGACCGCGCCCGTCTGTTCCGCGAGATGGAGAGCGAGGCCGTGCCGGAAACGCCGCTCGATATCCTGCAGGAGTTCGCCCGCTCGAACGCGCAGGCGCTGCAGCAGCTGGCCGCCCGCGCCGAGCCGGAAATGCTGGAGCGCGCGGTGCAGCTGCTGGCCGACGCCGACACCATCTACATCGCCGGACTGCGCCGCTCCTTTAGCGTCGCGGCCTACCTCACCTACGCCCTGAGCCACCTGGAGTGCCGCCCTATCCTGCTCGACGGCATGGGGGGGATGCTGCGCGAGCAGATCAGCCGCATTAAGGCGCGCGACATCGTGGTGTCGATCAGCTTCTCGCCGTACGCGGAAGAGACGGTGATGGTCAGCGAAACCGCCGCCAGCGTCGGCGCGCGGCAGATTGTGATTACGGACAGCCAGATCAGCCCGCTGGCGACGTTCAGCGATCTCTGCTTTGTGGTGAAAGAGGCGCAGGTGGACGCGTTTCGGTCCCAGTCGGCGACGCTGTGCCTGGTGCAGTCGCTGGTGGTGGCGCTGGCGTATCGGTTGGGGAGCGGGGAAGTGAGGCAATAAAAAACCCCCTGCGCAGGCAGAGGGTTTGGGTGTTAATTCCGAGGGAGATTATTCCCACTCAATCGTAGCCGGTGGCTTACCGCTGATGTCATATACGACTCGCGATATCCCATTGACCTCATTGATTATTCTATTGGAAACACGGCCTAAGAAGTCATACGGCAGGTGCGCCCAGTGCGCGGTCATGAAGTCGATGGTTTCTACCGCACGCAGGGAAACAACCCAGTCGTACTTGCGGCCATCGCCCATGACGCCGACGGAGCGAACCGGCAGGAACACGGTGAACGCCTGGCTTACCTTGTTGTACAGGTCAGCTTTGTGCAGCTCTTCGATGAAGATCGCGTCTGCGCGACGCAGCAGGTCGCAGTACTCTTTCTTCACTTCGCCCAGCACGCGCACGCCGAGACCCGGGCCCGGGAACGGGTGACGGTAGAGCATGTCGTACGGCAGACCCAGTTCCAGACCGATCTTGCGCACTTCGTCTTTGAACAGCTCGCGCAGCGGTTCAACCAGACCCATCTTCATCTCTTTCGGCAGGCCGCCCACGTTGTGGTGAGATTTGATGACGTGCGCTTTACCGGTGGCGGAGGCCGCAGACTCGATCACGTCAGGATAGATGGTGCCCTGCGCCAGCCACTTCACGTCTTCCAGCTTCAGCGCTTCTTCGTCGAACACTTCCACGAACACGCGGCCGATGATCTTACGCTTCGCTTCCGGATCGTTCTCGCCTTTCAGCGCGTCCAGGAAGCGCTGCTCGCCTTCCACGTGAACGATGTTCAGACCGAAGTGGTCACCGAACATGTCCATCACCTGCTGGGCTTCGTTCAGACGCAGCAGACCGTTATCCACGAAGACGCAGGTCAGGTTTTTGCCGATGGCGCGGTGCAGCAGCATCGCGGTCACGGAGGAGTCCACGCCGCCGGAAAGGCCGAGGATCACCTTGTCATCACCAACCTGCTGGCGGATACGCTCCACGGCGTCGTCGATGATTTTTGCCGGGGTCCACAGGGCTTCACACTGGCAGATGTCGCGCACGAAGCGCTCCAGCATGCGCATACCCTGACGGGTGTGGGTCACTTCCGGGTGGAACTGCACGCCGTAGAAGCGCTTTTCTTCGTTCGCCATGATGGCAAACGGGCAGCTTTCGGTGCTGGCAACGGTCACAAAGTCAGATGGGATGGCGGTGACCTTGTCGCCGTGGCTCATCCACACGTCCAGCAGCGGTTTGCCGTCAGCGGTCAGGGAGTCTTCGATACCGCGTACCAGCGCGCTGTCGGTGACGACTTCTACCTGCGCATAGCCGAACTCGCGCTCGTTAGAGCCTTCTACGTGGCCGCCCAGCTGCATGGCCATGGTCTGCATACCGTAGCAAACGCCGAATACCGGCACGCCCGCTTCGAACACGTACTGCGGCGCGCGCGGGCTGTTCTCTTCGGTGGTGCTTTCCGGGCCGCCGGACAGGATGATGCCGCTTGGATTGAATTCGCGAATCTGTGCTTCCGTGACATCCCACGCCCACAGCTCACAGTAAACGCCCAGTTCACGTACGCGACGCGCCACCAGCTGAGTGTACTGCGAACCGAAGTCCAGGATGAGAATGCGATGTTTATGAATGTTTTCCGTCATTGACGCTAATTCCGAGGCAAGTGAAACAGATTAAATAAATCGCCCGACACAAGGTCGGGCGAAGAAAATCAGGAGCCCAAACGATAGTTCGGAGACTCTTTGGTGATCGTCACGTCGTGAACGTGGCTCTCCTGGATACCCGCACCGCTGATGCGTACGAATTCCGCTTTGGTACGCAGCAGGTCGATGGTACCACAGCCGGTCAGACCCATACAGGAGCGCAGGCCGCCCATCTGCTGGTGAATGATCTCTTTCAGGCGGCCTTTATAGGCAACGCGGCCTTCGATACCTTCCGGCACCAGCTTGTCGGCGGCGTTATCGGTCTGGAAGTAACGGTCAGAGGAACCTTTGGACATCGCGCCCAGGGAGCCCATGCCGCGGTAAGATTTGTAAGAGCGGCCCTGGTAGAGCTCGATCTCACCCGGGGATTCTTCGGTACCGGCCAGCATGGAGCCTACCATTACGGCAGCGGCGCCCGCGGCGATCGCTTTGGCGATGTCGCCAGAGAAGCGGATACCGCCGTCGGCGATAACCGGAATACCGGTCCCTTCCAGCGCTTCAACCGCGTCAGACACGGCGGTGATCTGCGGAACGCCCACGCCGGTGACGATACGGGTGGTACAGATAGAGCCAGGACCGATACCCACTTTCACCGCGCTGCAGCCGGCGTCAGCCAGCGCGCGAGCGCCTGCGCCCGTCGCCACGTTGCCGCCGATGATCTGCAGGTCAGGGTATTTGGCACGGGTGTCGCGAATACGCTGCAGAACGCCTTCGGAGTGGCCGTGAGAGGAGTCAATCAGCAGGACGTCAACGCCTGCGGCAACCAGCGCGTCAACGCGCTCTTCGTTACCGGCACCTGCGCCAACCGCCGCGCCAACGCGCAGACGGCCATGCTCGTCTTTACAGGCGTTCGGTTTACGCTCTGCTTTCTGGAAATCTTTAACGGTGATCATGCCGCGCAGGTGGAAGCTGCTGTCAACGACCAGCGCTTTTTCAACGCGTTTTTCGTGCATTTTTGCCAGCACCACGTCGCGGGTTTCACCTTCGCGAACGGTAACCAGACGCTCTTTTGGCGTCATGTACACGCTGACGGGCTGGTTCAGGTCAGTCACGAAGCGCACGTCACGGCCGGTGATAATGCCGACCAGCTCGTTCTCTTCGGTCACCACCGGGTAACCGGCGAAGCCGTTACGCTCGGTCAGCGCTTTCACTTCGTGCAGGGTGGTGGTTGGCAGAACGGTCTGTGGATCGGACACGATGCCGGATTCATGCTTCTTCACGCGGCGAACTTCTTCCGCCTGACGCTCGATGGACATGTTTTTGTGGATAAAGCCAATGCCGCCTTCCTGTGCCAGGGCGATTGCCAGGCGCGCTTCGGTCACGGTGTCCATTGCCGCGGAGAGCATAGGAATGTTCAGGCGAATGGTTTTCGTCAACTGCGTGCTGAGGTCGGCAGTATTCGGCAGAACGGTGGAGTGAGCGGGAACGAGGAGGACGTCGTCAAACGTCAGTGCTTCTTTAGCGATACGTAGCATGGGCAATATCTCTGACCTGGGTGGTTAAATATTGCCGTGGCATTATACAGAGCGTAACCGATTGCATCTACACTTTTTTGAAAAAAATGCTTGCGATTGCCTCTCAGCAGGTTACTATCGACTGAATAACTTGCTGATTTAGAATTTGATCCCGCTCACATGTTATCCTCTCAATCCCCCTCAATTTATACCGTCAGCCGCCTTAACCAGACGGTGCGTTTGCTGCTTGAGCAGGAAATGGGGCAGGTCTGGATCAGCGGTGAGATCTCTAACTTCACGCAGCCCTCTTCCGGCCACTGGTACTTTACGCTAAAAGACGATACCGCCCAGGTGCGCTGCGCAATGTTCCGCAACAGCAACCGCCGCGTGACGTTCCGCCCGCAGCATGGCCAGCAGGTTCTGGTGCGCGCCAATATCACCCTGTACGAGCCGCGCGGTGATTATCAGATCATCGTCGAAAGCATGCAGCCGGCGGGCGAAGGGCTGCTGCAGCAGAAGTACGAACAGTTAAAGGCGAAGCTCTCGGATGAGGGGCTTTTCGACCAGCAGTACAAAAAGCCGTTACCCTCGCCTGCCCACTGCGTGGGCGTCATCACCTCAAAAACCGGAGCGGCACTGCACGATATTCTGCACGTCCTGAAGCGTCGCGACCCTTCCCTGCCCGTGATCATCTACCCGACCGCCGTGCAGGGCGACGATGCGCCGGGCCAGATTGTGCGCGCCATTGAGCTGGCGAACGCCCGTCAGGAGTGCGACGTCCTTATCGTCGGGCGCGGCGGCGGCTCGCTGGAAGATCTCTGGAGCTTTAACGACGAGCGCGTGGCGCGGGCAATCTTTGCCAGCCTTATCCCCGTCGTGAGCGCCGTCGGGCACGAAACGGACGTGACGATAGCCGATTTTGTGGCGGATCTGCGCGCGCCTACGCCGTCCGCGGCGGCGGAAGTGGTCAGCCGTAACCAGCTGGAGCTGCTGCGTCAGATTCAGAACGGCCAGCAGCGTCTTGAGATGGCGATGGACTACTTCCTTGCCAACCGTACCCGCCGCTTTACCCAGCTGCACCATCGTCTGCAGCAGCAGCACCCGCAGCTGCGCCTGGCGCGTCAGCAGACCGTGCTGGAGCGTCTGCGCCAGCGCATGAACTCCGCGCTGGACAACCAGCTTAAGCGCGCGGTATCGCGCCAGCAGCGCGTGACCCAGCGCCTGAACCAGCAGAACCCGCAGCCGAAAATTTATCGCGCGCAAACGCGGATTCAGCAGCTGGAGTATCGTCTGGCGGAGACTATTCGCGCGCGCCTGAGCACCACCCGCGAACGTTTTGGCAATGCGGTGACCCATCTTGAAGCGGTGAGCCCCCTCTCCACCCTGGCGCGCGGCTACAGCGTGACGACGGCGACGGACGGCAAGGTGCTGAAGCAAACCAAACAGGTGAATACTGGCGATGTGCTGACGACGCGTCTTTCAGACGGCTGGGTAGAAAGCGAAGTGAAATCAATTAAGCCGGTAAAAAAGACCCGCCAGCGTAAAACCGGATAATTCTTCGCCGGTTACTTACTATACTGCTGCTATTCCCTTTTTTAATAAGGAGAGCAGCATGACCCATCTTTATAGCGTTATTCCCCCGTATATTCTGCGTCGTATTATCGAAACGGGTTCCGAGCCGCAGCAGCGCTGTGCCCGCCAGACCTTAACCCATGTCCAGACGCTGATGGCCCATATGCCCGGCAAACCCGCCGCGCCGCACGTGAATAAAGCCGGACAGCTGGAGCGCGATATTTACGACGCGAAGCAGACCCAGGAGCTGCCGGGTACCCAGGTGCGTTACGAAGGCCAGCCGTCGAATGGCGATGTGGCGGTCGATGAAGCCTACGATTATTTAGGGGTTACCCACGATTTCTTCTGGAAAGAATATCAGCGCGATTCGCTCGATAATAAAGGGCTTATTTTAACCGGCACCGTGCACTACGGCCGGGAATATCAGAACGCCTTCTGGAACGGTCAGCAGATGGTATTCGGCGACGGCGACGGGGAAATATTTAACCGCTTTACCATCGCTATCGACGTGGTGGCGCACGAGCTCAGTCACGGAGTGACCGAGACCGAGGCCGGACTGATCTATTTTGAACAGTCGGGCGCGCTAAACGAGTCTCTCTCTGACGTGTTTGGCTCGCTGGTGAAACAGTATCATCTCAAGCAAACCGCCGATAAGGCGGACTGGCTCATTGGCGAAGGGCTGCTGGCGAAAGGGATCAACGGCAAAGGGCTGCGCTCCATGTCTGAACCGGGCACCGCCTACGACGATCCTCTGCTCGGCAAAGATCCGCAGCCTGCGCACATGAAGGATTTCATTAAAACGCGCGAAGATAACGGCGGCGTACATCTGAACTCCGGCATCCCCAACCGGGCATTTTATCTGGCCGCGACGGCGATCGGCGGCTACGCCTGGGAAAAAGCGGGTTATGCCTGGTACGACACGGTTTGCGATCGCAATCTGGCGCAGGATGCGGATTTTGAGGCCTTCGCAAAACTAACGGTAGCGCACGGAGAAAAACGCTCCGGCGGCGACGTTGGGGCTGCCATTAAACAAGCCTGGGAACGGGTGGGAGTGCTGTAAATGCAGGTTCCGGAACTGACGGATGACGCCGTGGTTGAGCTGGCTCGGGAAGGCGGCGTCGCTTTTATTCCTAAGCTGAGCGGCCAGCGCACCATCGCGCTCGCCTCGCTCAATGATGCCCAGCGCCAGCGCCTGGTGAGCATCCTGGAGCAGGCTTTTCCGCGCGGTCAGCCGCCCGGGCAAGCCTCTTCACCCGGCAGCGGTGACCAGCGCTATTTCCGCATCCAGATTATCTGGACCGGGCAAAATCAGGCGCACTACGCCGATATCATCGTGCTGGTACCTGAGCAGGAAGCCCCCGAGTCTCTGGTCGAGCTGTGGCAGAAAGGCGAAGGCTGTGTGTGCGATTAACGCTCTGCCGGAACAAACTCCACGCGCTTTTTAGAGATTAAGCCGTGGCCGTTCTGGCAGAAATAGTCCACCGCCCCGCAGGCTTTTAAAACCTGGAGCGGCTGATGGCACTCCGGGCAGCGGGCTTCAAGCGCAATATCCTTATTACAGCTCTCGCAGTGCGCTATCCCATTCTGCGGCTCCAGCGGTGTCTGGCAATCCGGGCAGGTAATCGTCATGGTGACTCCTTAAAAGCATTGTGGTCTGCAATAATTTTACCACGTCGCGGTCAGTGCGGGCCACGCAGCTGCTGCTGTAACGTCAGCAGCAGTTCCACTTCCGCTATTCTGCGGCGCGTCGTGCGGCTCACCTCGTGCGGATCCCGTTCAAAGAGGCTGTTGGCGCCCAGAATATGCTTTGCAAGACAGTGCTCGTAGATCGTGCCGGGAATGTTCCAGCGTTGACGCGTGTCGCCATTTATCAGCTCAAGCACATCTTCCGCGCCGTGCCGGTCGTAACTGATGGCCCGCCCGTCGCGCAAATAGAGCCGTAAGCCTTTTTGCCCGCCCGCGGGTCCAGCGTATTTATTAAGCCAGATATCCACCGGCACGCCGCTGATGCGGCCCTGCAGATGCGCCTCGCCTTCCGCCGTGGTCAGGTCGCCTTTTGCGATAGCGCAACCCAGGCGGTCTTTAGCCGTGACGACCCGCAGCGTCATATCGTCATTGCCGCCCAGGTAGCGCACGGTTTCTCGCAGCATCGCCAGCACGTGCGTACCGATATCCAGGATCACGCCGTCAGGGTGGCAAAGCGTTCGGGTATCCGGCTCGCCGGTGGCAAAGTTAAGCGCGATGGGTTCTCCTGCGGCGTTATATCCGCTCGGCTCCTGCAAAAAGCCGTCGATTTTGACGATGTCAGAGACGCCACCAACCAGCGACCGCTTCACCGTTTCGATGCGCGCCATCCAGTGATCGAGGGCCAGCACGCGGGATGCAACGTCGGGGTCAGCCAGCAGCGCGTTGAGCTTTTCGATTTGGGGAAGCGTGGCGACGATCGGTTTTTCAATCACAATCCGCGGAACGGCAGAGGCTATGGCCTGTTCCAGCACCTCAAGGTGATGCAGCGATGTGGTGGTAATAAAGAGAGTATCAAGCGGTACGGCGAGAAGTTCCGTAAGCGAAGCGCAGCGCGTGATGCCTTCAGGCTGCCTGGTGGGGAGAACATCAAATCCAAAACAATGAACCGCGTGACCAAAAAGGTGACGCAACGCGGGCAGATACGCGGTATCCACGACCGCACCAAGACCAACAAATCCTAACTGCATAATATTTTCACCTCAGGGAATAACGTGCCGGGGCATAACGCCAGCCCCGGCACACTGAGGTTTATGAGGCGTTAGCTGCCGGTTTAGTCTGCGCATTTTCCAGCATGCGGCGCACCGGAACAATGAGAACGATCAGCACCGCGGCACAAATCAGCAGCGCGATGGAGCAGCGCGCAAAGAGGTCCGGCAGCATATCCAGCTGGTCGGCCTTCACGTGGCCGCCAATCAGCCCCGCCGCCAGGTTACCCAGCGCGCTGGCGCAGAACCACAGCCCCATCATCTGGCCGCGCATTCTCTCCGGCGCCAGCAGCGTCATGGTCGCCAGGCCAATCGGGCTGAGACACAGTTCGCCAAGCGTCAGCATCAGGATGCTCCCCACCAGCCAGAACGGCGACACGCCCGCCCCACCGCTGCTCAGCACGTTCTGCGCCGCCAGCATCATCAGGCCAAAGCCCGCCGCCGCGCACAGAATACCGATAACAAACTTGGTGATGCTGCTCGGGCGAATGTTCTTCGTCGCGAGCTTCGGCCACGCCCAGCTGAACACCGGAGCCAGCAGGATGATGAACAGCGCGTTAATCGACTGGAACCACACCGCCGGGATTTCAAAATCACCGATCGTGCGGTTAGTGTAGTCGTTGGCAAACAGGTTGAACGAGGTTGGCTTCTGTTCAAACGCGGACCAGAAGAACGCCGCGGAGATCAGCAGAATGAAGCAGACCAGCAGTCTGGCGCGTTCTTTACGATTCAGGCCAGCAAAAACAAACAGATAGATAAAGTAGAGGGCAACGGACGCCGCAATCACGTAGACCAGCACGCTGGCTACCGCGACCGGGTTAATCACAATCACGCCCTGCGCAATCAGCGTCACGATTGTTGCCACGCCTGCCGCCAGCGCCAGCAGCCAGACGCCCACGCCGTTACGCTTCACCACCGGGCTATTCCAGGTGGAGTCGAGGCCGACTTCGCCGTCATAGCGCTTCATCGCCGGAACGGCAAACACGCGGAAGATAATCAGCGCCACCAGCATTCCGATACCGCCAATGCCAAAGCCCCAGTGCCAGCCGTGGGTTTTAATCAGCCAGCCGGAAATCAGCGGCGCGATGAACGACCCCATGTTGATGCCCATATAGAACAGCGAGAAACCGCCGTCGCGACGCGCGTCGCCTTTTTTATACAGGGTACCCACCATGACCGAGATACAGGTCTTGAACAGCCCGGAGCCGAGCACGATAAACATCAGGCCGATAAAGAACAGGTTGTTTCCCATCACCGCCGAGAGCGCAATCGACAGGTGACCGAGCGCAATCAGAATCGAACCGTACCAAACGGCTCTCTGCTGGCCGAGCCAGTTATCCGCCAGCCAGCCGCCCGGCAGCGCGGCCAGGTACATGGTACCGGCAAAGATACCGACAATCGCCGAGGCGTTTTCACGCGCCAGGCCCATCCCGCCGTCATAGACGGTGGCGGCCATAAACAGGATCAGTAGCGGGCGAATGCCGTAAAACGAGAAACGCTCCCACATCTCGGTGAAAAACAGCGAACCGAGCGGATACGGATGGCCGAAGAACGTTCGGCTCTCTTTTTGATTAACAGAGGATTGCATATTTCTCCCGAAAGGTATGTGTCGTGCTTGTAAACACCAGCAGGTACGCCGGCCAGTTACGTATCTGGCCGATTTTTTACATGCGGCGAAAAATTAGTTAACCATTTGATAACCCGGCGTCAGGTTTGTCTAGTACCGGACCCTGGACTTTAAGATGAAAATTCGACGATTGTCTACTTTCTTAGATTTAAACTTGGTTAAAAGTGAATAGTGATTGACATCACACCGGGAAAACCGGCGGTATGATTGGGCAAAAAAAAGCCCGCGATAATCGCGGGCTTTCGTGAGACAGGAAAAGCTTATTTGCTTTTCTTAATGTGCTTAATCAGGCGCTTACGCTTACGCATCTGGTTTGGCGTCAGGGTGTTGCGCTTGTTAGCGAACGGGTTTTCCCCTTCCTTGAACTGGATGCGGATAGGCGTGCCCATCACGTCCAGCGATTTACGGAAGTAGTTCATCAGGTAGCGCTTGTAGGAATCCGGCAGGTCTTTCACCTGGTTGCCGTGGATCACCACGATTGGCGGGTTATAACCACCGGCGTGGGCGTATTTCAGCTTCACGCGACGGCCGCGCACCAGCGGCGGCTGATGGTCTTCTGCAGCCATGTTCATGATGCGGGTCAGCATGGCGGTGCTCTGACGACGGGTGGAACTGTCGTAAGCTTCACGCACGGATTCAAACAGGTTACCCACGCCGCTGCCGTGCAGCGCGGAGATAAAGTGCACGCGCGCAAAGTCGATAAAGCCCAGACGGAAGTCGAGGGTCTCTTTCACCTGCTCGCGCACTTCGTTGCTCAGGCCATCCCATTTGTTGACCACAATAACCAGTGAGCGCCCACTATTGAGGATAAAGCCGAGCAGAGAGAGGTCCTGATCGGAGATCCCTTCGCGTGCGTCGATAACCAGCAGCACCACGTTAGCATCTTCGATCGCCTGCAGGGTTTTGATAACGGAGAATTTTTCCACCACATCGGTGATTTTCCCGCGCTTACGCACCCCGGCGGTGTCGATGAGGACATACTCACGCTCATCGCGCTGCATTGGGATGTAGATACTGTCGCGGGTGGTGCCCGGCATGTCATACACGACCACGCGCTCTTCACCCAGAATACGGTTAGTAAGCGTAGACTTACCAACGTTTGGACGACCCACGATGGCCAGCTTGATCGGCAGATCCTGCGGGTTGAAGTCGTCTTCAGGCTCTTCTTCGCCCTCTTCTCCGTCTTCGAACTGCGCCCAGTATTCAGCGTCTTCGTCCACCTCTTCCGGCGGGTTCACTTCGTCAACCCACGGCAGCAAAACGGTTTCCAGCAGGCTGGTGACGCCACGGCCATGCGATGCCGCGATAGGATAAATGTCACCCAGGCCCAGAGACCAGAAATCCGCGACGGCCTGATCGGCATCGATGCCGTCGGTTTTGTTCGCCACCAGGAAGGTTGGCTTTTCGCGTGAGCGCAGGTGTTTAGCAATAGCGGAGTCAGCCGGCATCAGGCCAGCGCGCGCATCCACCATGAAGAGCACCACGTCCGCTTCTTCAATCGCCAGCAGCGACTGTTCCGCCATGCGGGTTTCCACGCCGTCTTCTGTGCCGTCAATACCGCCGGTATCAATACAGATGAACTCGCGTCCTTCCACCTCTGCACGACCGTACTTACGGTCACGCGTCAGCCCCGGGAAATCCGCAACCAGCGCATCACGGGTGCGTGTTAAACGGTTAAAAAGAGTGGATTTTCCAACGTTAGGGCGCCCGACAAGCGCGACCACAGGTACCATGTTTGAAGCCTCATAAAATTCAAAATAACGTCGCTTTCGCGGCGTTTTTAAAAATGTCAAAACGGCTCCTGAGTGAACAGGAGCCGTTTAGTATACTACAACCGCCGGGTAATTAACGCGTGATCGCGTACAGCGTGCCGTCTTTTGCCTGAATCAGCAGTTTGCCGTCGGCCACAACCGGATCGGTCAGGAAACCGGAGCTGTCGACTTTTTGCTGTGCCACGAAGCGGCCATTCTCCGGATCGATCCAGTGCATATACCCTTCGCTGTCGCCTACCACCAGGCTACCGTTGTACAGCGCCGGAGCGGTCAGCAGGCGGTGCAGCAGATCGCTTTGCGTCCACAGCGTCACGCCGCCTTCGGTGCTCAGCGCCAGCAGACGGTCGTTCTGGTCAACCATATAGATACGGTTACCTTCCACGACGAAATCATTCACCGAGCCCAGCTCACGTTTCCACATGATCTGGCCGCTGCGCAGATCCAGCGCGGTCAGGTTGCCGTTATAGGCCAGCGCGTAAACCACACCGTTAACGATGACCGGCGTGGTGTCGACGTCGCTCAGACGATCGATTTCCGTTGAGCCAGTGGCCTGGGAGATACGCTGCTGCCAGATCATCTGGCCCTGCTGCATCAGCACGGCGCTCACGCGACCGTTGTCACCGCCCACGATGGCTGCACCAAACGCGGTAGCCGGCGCGGATTCGCCGCGCAGGGAAAGCGCAGGCATATCCAGGTTAACGGTCCATTTTACCAGACCGTCGGCTTCGTTCAGCGCCTGCAGCTGGCCGTTGCTGGTGTGAATCAGCACCAGGCCGTCGCTCACCACCGGACGAGACAGGGATTCACCCGCCACGGTTGTTTGCCAGGCAATGGAGCCGTCGCTGCTGTTCAGCGCATAAACCTGCGCTTTTTCGCTGCCTACATAGACATGACCACCGGCAACGGTCAGACCGCCCGACAGCAGTGCAGGCTTACGAGAGAACCAGCCGTCTTTTTCCGCCAGGTTAACGGACCATACTTCTTTCCCGTCATCGGCGTTCACCGCTTTCACAATACCTTTGCGGTCAGCGGCATAAACAACGCTGTCTGCATACGCCGGATGAAGGTTGGAATAGAAATCACCAATCCCATTGCCCACGGAGACATCCCACGCGGTGGAGGGGGTAAACTGGTTTTCAACCGTTGGCAGCGGGGACATTTTCACAACGTCTTCTTCGCCACTGAACAGTGAACAACCACTCAATAACGTAACAGAAAGCAGTCCTGGCAGAAGTAATTTACGCAATTGCATCGGGTCCCTCTCAGACGGACAAATTATTTATTTTCATCTGCATCATTTCGCTCAGCGCAGGTGAGGCATTGCTCTCTACGCCAGCTTGCCACGCTTTACGCGCGCCCGCTTTGTCACCTTTGCTCAGCAGTGCTTCACCGCGCAGATCGGCAACGATAGCAGCAAAACCTTCGCCTTTGATGGTATCGAGCGTTTTCAGCGCATCGTCAGCTTTTTTCTGCTGAACCTGAATACGAGCCAGGCGCAGATTGATCACCGCTTTAAGGTTATCATCGCTGGCCGCAGCAAGGCTCTGAGAGAGCTGAGCAGCGGCTTTATCCAGTTCGTTCTTGTCAACGTACTGCTGAGCCACTTCCAGCGCAGCCAGCGCGCCGTAGGTGTTTTTGTTGTCAGCCGCAAATTTCTCTGCCGCCGTCAGCGTTTGCGGCCGATCGGCACGAATCGCGCTCACGGTATTTTCATAGGACAGGGACGCGCCGCGCGCGGAATCCGCCTGATGATTGTTCCAGTAACGCCAGCCTACCAGCGCACCGACACCTAAAATAACCCCAACAACCAGCGCTTTGCCGTTCTCAACAAAGAAGCGTTTAATCGCGTCGACCTGATCGTGTTCGTTCTCGTAAATTTCCACGCAGTCCTTCTCCTTAGCCCAATAGAGTGCGCAAGTGCGCCGCAACGCCGTCCTGCGTTACCGTTGTCTGCTCACCAGAGCGCAGGTCTTTCACCACCACTTCGCCGTTAGCCACTTCGGACTCACCCAGCACCAGTGCGATACTTGCGCCCCACTTATCGGCACGAGCAAACTGTTTTTTAAAGTTGCCGCCGCCATGGTTGGTCATCAGCTTAACGCCCGGCAGCGCATCGCGCACGCGTTCGGCAAGCTGCATCGCCGCAGACTGCGTTTCCGCGCCTGAGGCCACCAGGTATATATCGACAACGGAATCTGCTTTAAATTCCGGATTAACTGCCTGAACCAGCAAAACAAGTCGCTCAAGGCCCATCGCGAAGCCAACAGCAGGCGCAGCGCGACCGCCAAGTTGCTCTACCAGACCATCGTAACGGCCGCCCGCGCACACGGTGCCCTGAGAGCCGAGGCTGCTCGTCACCCACTCAAACACGGTACGGTTGTAGTAGTCCAGACCGCGCACCAGGCGCTGGTTCACGGTGTAGGCGATGCCCGCCGCTTCAAGCAGCTTGCACAGGCCCGCAAAGTGTTCGCGAGACTCGTCGTCCAGGTAGTCACCCAACGCAGGCGCATCGTTCAGCAGAGCCTGAACTTCTGCGTTCTTGGAATCCAGAACGCGCAGCGGGTTGCTGTACATGCGACGCTTACAGTCTTCGTCCAGCTTCTCTTTGTGCTGTTCCAGGAACGCCACCAGCGCATCGCGATAGTTAGCACGCGCTTCCAGAGAGCCGATAGAGTTCAGCTCCAGGGAAACGTGATCGGCGATACCGAGGGCGCGCCACCAGCGGGCGGTCAGCATAATCAGCTCGGCATCAATGTCCGGGCCCTGCAGGCCAAAGACTTCCACACCCAGCTGGTTGAACTGGCGATAACGCCCTTTCTGAGGACGTTCGTGGCGGAACATCGGGCCGATATACCACAGGCGCTGCTCCTGATTGTACAGAAGACCATGTTCGATGCCGGCGCGTACGCAGCCCGCCGTACCTTCCGGGCGCAGGGTCAGGCTATCGCCGTTGCGGTCCTCGAAGGTATACATCTCTTTTTCAACCACGTCGGTGACTTCGCCGATCGCGCGTTTGAATAACGGGGTCTGCTCTACAATCGGCAAACGAATTTCGCTGTAACCGTAGCTGCCGAGCACCTGCTTCAGCGTGCCTTCAATGCGCTGCCAGATGGCGGTTTCGCCAGGCAGATAATCGTTCATGCCGCGGATGGCTTGAATGTTTTTTGCCACGTTTATTCTCTTTCTATATACAAAAAAAACCCAAAGAATGGGTTCAATCATACATGGGAAGCTCACGGCTTCCCATCACGTTATTTTTCAACCTGCTGAACGCTGATACGCTGCGTCTCGTCCATCATCGCGGCTTTGGCGCGGATGCGGGCCTCAAGCTGGTCGATCATGTCGCTATTATCCAGACGATCTTTACGAACGCCATCTTCATAGAGACCACTTTTCTTGTTACCGCCGGTGACGCCCAGCGTTGACACCAGTGCTTCACCCGGACCATTGACCACGCAGCCGATGATGGAGACGTCCATCGGGGTGATAATGTCTTCCAGACGCTGCTCCAGGGCATTCACCGTACCGATCACGTCAAACTCCTGACGCGAGCAGGTTGGGCAGGCAATAAAGTTGATCCCGCGCGCGCGAATACGCAGTGACTTCAGGATATCGAAACCGACCTTGATCTCTTCGACCGGATCGGCCGCCAGCGAAACGCGCAGGGTGTCGCCGATCCCTTCAGAGAGCAGCAGCCCCAGACCGATCGCGGATTTTACGGAACCGCTGCGCAGGCCGCCCGCTTCGGTGATCCCGAGGTGCAGCGGCTGGTCGATCTGTTTTGCCAGCAGGCGATAAGATTCAACCGCGAGAAATACGTCTGACGCTTTTACGCTGACCTTAAACTGGTCAAAGTTAAGACGATCCAGATGATCGACGTGACGCATAGCAGATTCAAGCAGCGCCTGTGGCGTTGGCTCGCCGTACTTTTCCTGCAGATCCTTTTCCAGAGAACCGGCGTTAACGCCGATACGGATTGGAATATTCTTGTCGCGGGCGCAGTCCACTACCATGCGGATACGCTCTTCGTTACCGATATTGCCCGGGTTAATGCGCAGGCAATCGACGCCGTATTCGGCCACTTTCAGTGCGATGCGGTAGTCGAAGTGGATATCAGCCACCAGCGGAACGCTGACCTGCTGTTTAATCAGTTTGAACGCCTCAGCGGCATCCATGGTCGGGACGGAGACGCGAACAATGTCCGCGCCCACACGTTCTAATGCTTTGATTTGATTAACCGTCGCTTCCACGTCCGTGGTGCGCGTGTTGGTCATCGACTGAACGGCGATAGGTGCACCATCGCCGATTGGCACATTCCCAACGTAAATCCGTTTCGATTTTCTACGTTGAATCGGAGCCTGGTTATGCATGAAAAATCTCCCGCGTTGCCCGTCTGTTACTGTGCTGCTGATTGTTCGGCATTAACGGTAAGACGTGCAACCTGGTTAGTTCTGATAAAGCGGCTCAGGTCGACAGGTTTTCCTTGATACTGGATCTGTACCGCTGCCGGAGCGCCGATTTTAAGTTTATAAGGAGCCTGACCGGTTAGGTTTAACGTGCCATCTTTACGCTGCAGGCCGCTGAACAGCTTTTTACCCGTCGCGTCAGTCACTTCCAGCCAGCAGTCGGCGCTGAAGTTCATCACCAGCGCGTTAGGATCGGCGGCTGTTGTCGCCGTGCCTGCCGGGCTGGTTGGCAGAGATGCGGCGGTATTGTCTGCAGGCTGGGTAGCCGCAGACGCGTTCGCCGCCGTATCCACATTCGCCTGAGAAGGAGAAACCACCGCGTTTTGATCCTGAGCCTGAGGCGCAGCGGTGTTAGCCGCTGCTGTCGGGGCCTGCGCTGCGCCGGTTGCCGACGCGTCTGGCGCGGCGGTCTGTGGCTCGCTGGAGGACGCTGCGCCCTCGGTATTCAGCGGCACGCTCTGGGCGTTATCATTCCCGGCCTGGTTGAGCTCGGCGGAGGATTGATCGGCCATAGTGGTGATCTCTTCCTGCTGCGCCTTATGGTTTTGCCACCACCACGCGCCGGTCAGGCCGATTACGACAAACAGCACCAGCCAGGTAAAGCTCATCAGCCAGCCATCACGTTTTTTACGACGTTTCCCCAGGGAGAAGGTCTGCATCGGCGCAACTTTTGCTGCACGGACCGGGGCCTGCTTCTCCATCATTGGCAGTAATTCGTTTTCGGGGATGTGAACCAGTTTTGCGTAAGAGCGGATATAACCGCGCAGAAATGTTGAAGCCAGATCGGCAGGTGCCTTATCTTCTTCAATATCGCGAACCGTGGAAACCTTCAGGCACAAGCGTTCCGCAACGGCTTGCTGGCTGAGTCCGAGTTGTTCACGGGCGTTGCGAAGACGAACGCCAGTGGAGAGTGCTTCATGTTGGTCGTGAGTGGCTTCAGTATTCATTCGCTACAACTACTGGTACGTGAAAAAAAGGGTTCAGGCGCCGGTGAGTCACAATGCCACCCGCACCGCGAAACTTCTGGTCAGTTAGCCTTGAACAGAGAGTATAAGACTGTCAGCCCGGAGATGACAGCACAGCCCGTACGGCTAAACTGTTGTTACGTCGTTACATACTGCCCGAAAGTCGGATGAAACGCACCGTAATTATTGATCAGTCATCACGAATCTGACTGATTATTCAGTAAGGTTATGCAACACGGCGCAAATAATGCGCCGTGAGTGCATAAGAATCAAACAGCTTTAACCGCGATCGTCTCGCCCTGCATGCGCTTACGCAGAGTACGCTTGGTACGGTCAATGACGTCACCCGCCAGCTGACCGCATGCGGCATCAATATCATCACCACGGGTTTTACGCACGATGGTGGTGAAACCATACTCCATCAGCACCTTCGAGAAGCGGTCGATACGGCTGTTTGAGCTACGGCCATACGGCGCGCCCGGGAACGGGTTCCATGGGATCAGGTTGATTTTGCACGGCGTATCTTTCAGCAGTTCAGCCAACTGGTGCGCATGCTCGGTGCCGTCGTTGACGTGGTCAAGCATCACGTACTCAATGGTGACGCGACCCTGGTTGGCGTTGGATTTCTCCAGATAGCGGCGCACGGCAGCGAGGAAGGTTTCGATATTGTACTTTTTGTTGATCGGCACAATTTCGTCACGAATTTCGTCGTTTGGCGCGTGCAGGGAGATCGCCAGCGCGACGTCAATCATGTCGCCAAGCTTGTCCAGCGCAGGCACAACGCCCGACGTCGACAGCGTGACGCGACGCTTGGACAGACCAAAGCCAAAGTCATCCAGCATGATTTCCATCGCCGGAACGACGTTGGTCAGGTTCAGCAGCGGCTCGCCCATCCCCATCATCACCACGTTGGTGATAGGACGCGTGCCGGTCACTTTTGCCGCACCGACGATTTTCGCGGCGCGCCAGACCTGGCCGATAATTTCGGATACGCGCAGGTTACGGTTAAAGCCCTGCTGCGCGGTTGAGCAGAATTTGCACTCCAGCGCACAGCCAACCTGAGAGGAGACGCACAGCGTGGCGCGGTCCTCTTCCGGAATGTAGACGGTTTCAACGCGCTGATCGCCTACGGCAATCGCCCATTTGATGGTGCCATCTGCGGAGCGCTGCTCTTCCACCACTTCCGGCGCGCGGATTTCAGCCACTTCTTTGAGCTTATTGCGCAGGACCTTATTGATGTCAGTCATGTCATCAAAATTGTCGCTGCAGTAATGGTACATCCACTTCATGACCTGATCGGCACGAAACGGCTTTTCGCCCATTTCTTTAAAGAACTCGCGCATCTGCTGACGGTTCAGATCCAGCAGGTTGATTTTTCCATTTTTATTGGGAACCGCAGGAATGGCGACTTCGGAGGTATTCACTAATTCAGACATAATATTTACCGGCCTCGTTGTTACACGTTATGGCCCATGGAGGGTTGAATAGAAACGCCCCGGAAAGCGGTCTGCTCGTCCGGGGCGTTGCATTGTACAAAGTCTGACGCAGGGATGCCACGTCTGGACGCGGCATTTACGAAAATAATGTGTAAACGAAACCGTTAAATTAACGGGTACGTGGACACACTTCGCCTTCTGCGAAGAAGAAAGCGATTTCGCGTGCAGCAGATTCAACGGAGTCAGAACCGTGGGTGCCGTTCTCGGTGAAGCTGTCCGCGTAGTCAGCGCGCAGGGTACCGGCCAGCGCGTTGTCCGGGTTGGTTGCACCCAGCAGGTCGCGGTGACGCTGGACTGCGTTTTCGCCTTCCAGCACGGATACCACGATTGGACCGGAGGTCATGAACTCAACCAGGCCGTCAAAGAATGGGCGACCTTCGTGCTCAGCGTAGAAGCCGCGAGCCTGCTCAACGGTCAGGTGCAGCATTTTGGTGCCAACAATTTTGAACCCTGCTGATTCAAAGCGCGCGAAGATGCTGCCAATAACGTTTTTTGCCACCGCGTTTGGCTTGATGATGGAAAAAGTACGTTCAATAGCCATGATAACCTCTGTCAATGTTCTGTTGTTTTGCATACCTGAGTATGGTGTGGCGCGGATTATAATGAGCAATAGCGCCATTGCCTATGGATTCAGGTAACATTTTTTTAAAATAAGACGAGTTTTAGCAACAGCTCACATCCAAAAGCTGTTTTCAGATCACTGCAGCGTAAAGTTCACCGTCGCGACCTGCCCGGTCTCATCCATTACGAGTAACTGATAATCGCCCGATTTATCAAGCGGTAATGTGTAAACGCTTCCCTTCACACTCAGCGGCTCACCGTTCAAAAACCACCAGCGCTCACCGCTGTTGCCGGTCGCCTGAAGCGGCAGTGAAACGCGGAATTCGCCCGGCAGACGTTTGATGACGGCCCCTTCGCGAACCCCGCTCAGGATGAGTGGCGCAGGTGCGTCCTGCGAGAGAGGAGGACAGGTTGATGAAGAAGGCGGAACCCGTACCGAACGGCGCTCGGTTGCGGGCAGCCACGGCTCCAGCGGCAGCGGCCAGACATCGAGGATTTTCTCCGCGGCATCCGGGCAATCTGCCGCAACGCGCTTGCCCGTTTTATCCAGCCAGACCGGGAAGCGAATGCCGCGAATCCCTTCCTCTTCCGGTAAAAGCAGCGTAGGCGGCTCACTTCCTTCCAGCAGCCAGGTCGACAGGCGACGGCGACAGTTTTCGCTGCCTTCCGGCAGGGACTGGCCGCCCGGCCAGCAGATCGCACCCCGCCCGACGCTCTCTGGACGCGGATCGCGCGGCAGGCGGGCTTCGTCTAATGTCGAGCGAGACTGAAGCAGGTTATTCACCTGGTTTAACAGCGGAACCGCGCTGGCGAAACCAAACTGCCCCGCCACGGGCGTGCCGTCCGGTCGTCCGGTCCAGATGCCAATGACGTAACGAGCATTCAGGCCTATGGCCCAGGCATCACGGTAGCCGTAGCTGGTACCGGTTTTCCACGCCAGCGGCGCAACCTGCGGTAGCGCATTATCCGGCAGCGGCTGCGCCTCGTTGGCCAGAATACGGCGAATAATCCACGCCGAGCCCGGCGATAACAGAGGCCGTTCAATGAGCGGATCGCCCGGCTGCAACCGCAGCCTACCCGCCTTACCGTGTCGGGCAAAGGCGCTGTAGGCAGCGGCGATATCGGCCAGCCGCGCGCCTGCCCCGCCGAGGATCAGAGACAGATTCGGCTGCGCCCCCGCGGGCAGGATCAGCGGCAAGCCTGCGTTGCTCAGCATACCGGCAAAACGTTTTGGCCCGTAGGCTTCCAGCACCTGCACCGCCGGCAGGTTGAGGGAGCGTACCAGCGCTTCACTCATGCTGACCGGCCCGTGGAAGCCGCTGTCGAAATTTCCGGGGCGATAATCACCGGTTTTTCGTGGAACGTCCTGAAGCAGCGAGGCAGGATGGATCAGGCCATCGTCCAGCGCCATGCCGTAGATAAAGGGCTTTAGCACCGATCCCGGCGATCGGATCGCATTGACCATATCCACATGGCTAAAACGCGTATCATCGTTGATATCCACCGACCCCACCCAGCCGCGCACTTTCATATCGGTGTGATCCACGACGATCATTGCCAGCGAGCTGCGCGCCGGCAGACGCGATTTCCAGTTCATCGCCAGCTCTTCCAGCTGCCGCTGCAGTCCGGCATCCAGCGTGGTGACGATTTTCGTGTCGCGGCTTTTACCGAGCATCATGCGTGCAAAAAGCGGCGCCAGCTGCGGCATCTGCCGGGGAGCCAGCCATACCGATTCCTCGCGGGACTCTTTAACCTGCTTTGCGGACCAGACACCCTGCGTCGCCATACGCTCGAGCACTTTATTGCGCGCCGCTTCGGCACGCTCAGGCCAGCGGTCCGGACGTAAGCGGCTGGGTGCCTGGGGCAGTACCGCCAGCAGCGCCGCCTCGGAATAGCTAAGCTGCGACGGCGGCTTGCCCAGGTACGTCCAGCTTGCCGCCCCCACGCCCTGCAGCGTACCGCCAAAGGGCGCGCGGTTGAGATAGAGCGTGAGGATTTCGCGTTTAGAAAGGTGCCACTCCAGCTGCATCGCCCGCCAGAGCTGACGAATTTTGCCGCCAAAGGTGCGCGGGTGGGGATCCAGCAGTCGCGCGACCTGCATGGTGAGCGTGCTGCCGCCAGAGACCACTTTCCCGGAGCTGAGATCCTGCCAGGCGGCGCGCAGGACAGAGAGCGGGTTGACGCCGGGGTGATCCCAGAACCAGCGATCTTCGTACTGGATCAGCGCCTCAAGATAGCGGGGAGAGACTTCTTCAATGGTAACCGGGTAGCGCCAGATGCCCTCTGCGTCGGCAAAACGCCACAGCGGTGTGCCCTTCTCATCCACCACCACCCGGGCAGGGTTAACCTCTTTCAGCGGCAACGGCCACAGGCGGTCGGCGGCAACAATCAGCCCCCATAAAACGAGAAGCGCTCCCGCCAGCCACAGCCAGCGGGAGCGTGTCAGACGTGCCATTCGCATATTACGGAACAACAATCAGCGGGCCGCTGGCCGCCCCCGTTGCCCGCCACTGCGGAACGTACATAGATTCCACCATCGGCACCGGCACCTGATAAGTTCCCGGCGTGACGGCGCGCGCCAGATAAACCAGCGTGACCGGCTGACCTTCGTTTACCGGCACGGCTGCCACGAAGCGGTCATCGCGGAACTCTATATGCTGTATATCCGCCTGCTGCATCTGGCTGAGCAGGTTCTGCACCTCGCTGCCGCTGTCCTGCAGGCTGGCGCTGCTGCTCGCCAGGTTCTGGTTTTCCAGCTCCAGACCCGCGGGGAGGAGATCCACCACCAGCGCGTCCGGCACGTTCTGGCTGGCCTTCACTTCAAGCCAGACCAGAACAAGCTCGCCGCTCTTCAGCGAAGAGAGCGATTTACTGCTGCCGTCGGTTGCCAGGATATGACGTTCAACCTGCAGCACGTTCGCGCTCGGCTCAGGGGCATATTCCGGATAACCGGTGCTGTCCAGGCGCACCCACAGTGGTGAAGTGCCGGTATTGGTCACCTGCAGAGCGCCAAGCTGGTCGCCGCTTACGTTTTGTACCAGCGCAGTATCCCCGCCGGATGCGGTATCAGAAAGCGTGGTTTTCGCCTGCCATGCACCTGACAAGGTTTGCAGCGAACGTCCGGCCAGGAACAGCGCGTTGCTTTCCTGAGTGGACAACCAGCGCTGGCTGAAGGCCTCTTCAGAAAGCGCGTTCAGCAGCGTATTTTGTGCATCCGGCAGCAGCTTGTACTCCTCCAGGAGAGAGAGCATCAGCGCGTTATCGCGAAGCTGGCTGCCGTAATCGGCCATCCAGTTTCTGCTGTCGTTGCGCGGGGTTTTGAGCGCCAGATCCAGCGCCTGCTGGCTACGCGGCGCATCGCCCATCAGCTTGAGGGCCATGCCCAGCTGCATCAGCGGCAGGCCGGACGCCGCCTGAGCGTGACGATCCCAGATTTCACGCAGCGCGCCCAGCGGCGCCTTTTGCTGACGCGCCAGCACCAGCGCGGCATACGCCTGCACGGCAAATTTGCTGGCCTGAGTATCGTCGCTATAGCGAATGGACATCATGCCCGGATCCTGCAGGTAGCGCAGCAACCGGCTATTGGCGTTGTTCACGGCATCGGCCGGTACGCTGTAACCCTGCTCGCCCGCGCGCACCAGGAAGTCGGTCACGTAAGCCGTCAGCCAGTACTCTTCCGGACCGTTTTTATCCCACAGCGCGAACCCGCCGTCTTCACGCTGCATCTGCAGCAGACGCGAGATGCCGATATCAATGGCTGCGCGGCGCTTATCGTCGCTGTCGCCTTTGATGCCCAGCGCGGTGAGCTGCGCCGCATTGGTGTACAGAGACGGGAACAGGCCGCTGGTGGTCTGCTCCAGGCAACCATACGGATACGCCTGCAGTTCGCGAATATAGCGCGCCAGGTTGAGAGGTGGTTTGCCGCTCAGCAGCAGCTGTCCCTGCAGGGTATCAGGAGAGAAACCGGTGCTGTGCTGCGCCGGTGCGGTCCACGATTCGCCAGGGTTCAGCATGGCACCGGTATTAACCGTCTGTGCCGGGAACGCCGGACGCACGCCGATTTTCCAGCTCTTCTGCTGCGGGGCGAAGGTTTCGCCCGGAAGCTGCAGGCCGGTAACCTGCGCGGTCACTTCACCGTCACCATAACCGTCCAGCGCACGCACCGGGATAAACAACGTGCTGCGCGCGCCCGGTGAAAGCTGGACAGGCTGAGGCTGTGCGCCTTCCAGCGCCAGTTTGCCGGTAGAGGCCAGGGCAACATTGAGCGTTTGCGGCTGGTCGGTCAGGTTGGTGATATCCAGCGTCAGGCGCGAGGTATCCCCGCTTGCCAGGAAGCGTGGGGTATTCAGCTCGGTAATGACCGGCGCGGCCACAATAATCTTGCCTTCACTGCTGCCGAAATCGTCTTCCGTCCAGGCCTGCGCCATCAGACGCAGCTCACCGTTAAAGTCTCCAATCGGCAACGTAATTGTGCCTTCCCCGTTGGCATCCAGCGTAACCGGCTGAGCCTGCTGGGCGATAATGGTGACGTGATTTACAGGCGGTTTACCGCCGCGCTTCAGCTCATCGCCATCGCCACCAAAACGCAGCGCGGCCAGACGGCCCTGCCCTTCAATGACCTGGCCGTAAATATCGTAGATATCCGCACCGTAACGCTTCTGGCCAAAGAAGGCCTGCCACGGATCCGGCGTAACGTAATCGGTAATGTTCAGCACGCCGCTGTCCACCGCCGAGACCAGCACGTTTACCTTCTGCGGAACCGCCCCCTCCTTCACGCTGGCTTTCACCTTCACCGAGAGCGTCTGATTTGGACGCATTTTCTGTGGGTTATCGAGCGCAATGTTCAGGCGGCGATTTTCGTCGCCCATCGGCAGATGCAGCAGCCCGACCGCGCGTTTCGGCGTGGCGGATTTGGATTTATCCCCAGGACGGACCACCAGCGTGCTCAGGTAGAGGTCGTGACGCTTCCAGGCCTTGTCGACCGGGATAGCGAGATCCAGCCCGTTTGCCGGTACGTCGATCTCTTTCCACCACAGCGGCCCTTCGCTGGACTCAATCATCGCATAGCCCTTGCCAGCGGCTGGCGCGGCAATGTGCAGGTTGATGGTGTCGCCCGGCTGATAGGCTGGCTTATCCAGCTTCAGCGTCACGCGGTCAGGGCGCGCAGCGCCGGTACCGTCGCTGTTATCCTGCCAGCTGTAGCCTGCCCAGAAGCGCACGCTGCTGACCATCTCATCAGGCGCTTTCACCTCCAGACGGTATGAACCCCACTCCACCGGGAAGGTGACCTTGCCGGTTTCATCGGCCTTGAGGGTCAGCTCCTGCTCGCCTTCGACCAGGTCTTTTTGATCGAACTGAGACTGCCAGCCTTCGCTCTCTGACCAGTTCCAGAAGTAGTCCCGACGCTCGCGGATCAGACGCACCTGTAACCCGGAAACGGCCTTTTTCGCTCCGCTGGCATCGGCATACACGATGTCGAAACTGGCGTTGCCGTTCTCGTCAACAATCGGTTGGTTGACGGTGGTATCGGTACGGTAGTCGTAAACCGCTTTACTGGCGAACTGCGGACGGATACCAGGCAGTTCAGCTGCCGGCCAGATAGCCTGCTCGGCGCGACGCGTTACCGGACGACCGCCGGACTCCAGCAGGCTGGCCTGCAGGATCAGCTGCAGCGGCGAGTGCACCTCTTTCCACTGGCTTTCGGTAGTGACCTCTCCACGCCCCTGTTCGTCCAGCGTAAGCTGCACTTCATCCAGGCTGCGGCTCAGGTTCTCCTCGGCGATATCGCCAAACTGGAAGCCCGGCAGCGCAGACACGGCTTCACGCAGCGGACGCAGGAAAAGCTGGCCCTGCAGGGAATTACCGTTGGCAGGCGCGCCGTACAGGTAATAGCCGACGACGTTAAAGTCGACGTTATCCTGCGGTGAAACCGGCGTTTTTTGCCCGCTGAGGTTGAGCGCCATACGCTCTGGCATGAAGTCTTCAACGTGGAAGTCCCACAGGCGCTGCAGGTTATCGCCCGTGTTGGCGCGGATATGCCACATGCCGGTTTGCGCTCCGCTGTCCAGCGGATAGTTAAAACGATAGAGTCCATTTTCTGGCTTGACGACAACAGTACGCGCGACCTGTCCATCTGGACGCAGCACGTCAAGCTTCACGGGCTGGTCGGGAAGTGGCTTACCGTCGCTGTCGCGCAGGAGACCGTTCAGGATCACCGTTTCGCCCGGACGGTAGAGATCGCGTGGGCCAAACATGAAGAATTGTTTGCTGTAGCCAGGACTTCCTGCGATATCAAACTCAGCCAGATCGAGGGCCGGCAGCTTGAGGTCAAGCAGCGTGGTCTGGCCATCTTTGCTCGCCAGGATCAGCGCGGCTTCTTTGTCCGTTTCGAGCGTCGCATGGCCGTCCGCATCGCTGTTCGCTTCGGCAAGGGTCTGCCCTTTGTCGTTCAACAGGGTGACGGTCACGCCGGACTGCGCCGCACCGTTCTCCAGGCTCTGGGTGAAGATATCCAGGCGGTTATGGTAACGGTGGGCGGATAGACCAATATCGCTTAAGGTAAAGAGCGTCGCGGCGTTGCTGTAGTTGTAGTGCCCGGCCTGGTTCATGACCGCGATATAAACGCCAGACTGCTGGAGCGGCTTGATATCCTTGAGGGGCAACAGCAGTTTTTCGCGCGTGTTGCGCGCCGGATTAAGATCGAACCGACCGGTGTAAACCAGCTCCGCCATCTTCAGCAGGTTGTCGGATTCCCAGTTGGTCAGCGAGTTACGATACTCCCACTGGCTGACAAGGGAGGCCAGCGATTCAGGCTTCACGCGGTAGAAGTTAACGTCAACATTGTTGACGTTGAGCGCCATCACCGGCAGACCTTCAACCACTTTACCCGGCAGCAGCGAGCCGCGGCTGGCGAAACCGACCGTCGGTTCAACGTCCCGAGTGGTCAGGGCTTTTTCATAATCAATGCCGAACGTCGCCTTGTTCAGCGCCTGCAGGCCCCGCTCAACGGTAACGACCAGGTTGCGGTTAGGCTCCAGATGGCGCAGGCGAAGCTCTTTCAGGTTAGGCGCAAGTTCCCACGCCCCGTCAACCTTGCCGCTTTTTTTGTCCACGACGTGAACCGTTTTGGCGAAATCCTGATCGGGATTCAGCGGAACAGAAAACGTCAGCACCAGCGTGGCGGCACCGTCGAGCTGAACTTCAGAGGTATCCAGCAGCGTCAGCGCTTTTCCCTGACTCTGGGCGGCCAGCTTAGCCAGCTTTTCTGCACTGGGTTTTTCCGCGGCTTTCGGTGTGGATGCGGTGGATGCCGCGGGAGCCGCAGCCTGAGGTTTATCGTCGCTGTTATCACAGCCGACAAGCGTAAACGTGGTAAGCAGCGCAAGAGAGAGCGCGGCTAAGCGAAACGGTTTCATCCTTTGTCCCTGGCCCATGGAGCCTGTTGGTCGTCGTCCGGATAAGTATTATCCGCAAGTTTCATTAATTCAAAAAGTCCAATTTTAGAATCTGGAAAGCGCCTCGCAGAACGGCATTTCGCCGCTACGCCGTGATGGAAGCGCGATCACAGCACATAACGTCACATGTTACCTTTTACGTCATTTGTTTTTAAAACAATAAGATAGCTAGGTAACCACAACTAAAGACTGCTAGTTTTATGACCATAACGCACCCCGAGTGCGCGGTTCAAAAAGAGAGAAAGCCATGAAACGAGCCGTGAACGCCCTACAAAATTTCGGAAAATCACTGTACGGACCGGTACTTATCTTACCGATTGTCGGTCTGTTTATCGCCTTTGGTAATGTTTTGGGTAACGGCAACCTGGCCGAGTACCTGCCGTTTCTTGGCCATCCGCTTATTCAGAGTATCGGCCAGCTGATCGCCAAATCCGCCGTATCGGTGCTGGTCAACCTGGCGCTGGTGTTTGCCGTCGGGATCCCGATTGGGCTGGCAACGCGCGATAAAGGCTACGCGGCGCTGATTGGTCTGGTGACCTTCGTGGTGTTTATCAACGCCATGAACGTCACGTTACAGCTTCAGGGCGAGCTGGCGCCAGCGGCCCAGCTGAAAGCGGCCGGGCAGACCATGGTTCTGGGCGTGCAGGTGCTGGAGATGGGCGTTTTCGCCGGGATCCTGACCGGGGCGCTGTCGGGATACCTGTACAACAAATATTCCGGCGTACAGTTTAACGGCGCGATGGCGATTTACTCCGGCCACTGCTTTGTCGCGATTGTGATGCTGCCCGTCTCCATGCTGCTCGGCGTGGTAATAAGCGAACTGTGGCCGTTTGCCCAGCACGGGATTAGCGCCCTGGCGCTGGCCATTAAAGGCTCCGGCCCGTTCGGCGTAGCCATTTACGGTTTCCTGGAGCGCATTCTGGTCCCCACCGGCCTGCACCATCTGGTTTATACCCCGTTCCTCTATACCGAACTCGGGGGGACGCAGGAGGTATGCGGCGCAACCTATCAGGGCGCGCGTAATATCTACTTCGCCGAGATGGCCTGCCCGGAGGTGAAGCAGCTCAGCAGCACCGTGGTGTGGGACGCGCGCGGTATCAGCAAAATGTTCGGCCTGCCCGCCGCCGCGCTGGCGATGTATATGACCGCAAAACCGGAACGCAAAGCCGTTGCGAAAGCCATTCTGATCCCGGCGGCGCTGACCTCACTGCTGGTGGGCGTCACCGAGCCGATTGAGTTCTCCTTCCTGTTCGTCGCCCCGCTGCTGTTCGTGGTGCACGCGGTGCTGACCGGCATCGGCATGATGCTGTTCTCGCTATTTGGCGTTCACGCCATCGGCGCCAACGGGATTATCGACTTCATCCTCTACAACCTGCCGCTCGGCACGGAGAAGTCCAACTGGCCGATGTATCTGCTGGTCGGGCTGATCATGTTTGCCCTCTACTTCACGGTGTTCCGCTTCCTGATCCTGCGCTTCAACATGAAGACCCCAGGCCGTGAGGATGAGGATCAGGAGACGCGCCTTTACAGCAAGCAGGAGTACCAGGCGAAGGGCAATAACGACGGGCTGGGTGAGTCCATCGTGGTGGGCCTCGGCGGCAGGGAGAACATTGAGGTTGTAGATAACTGCTATACCCGCTTACGCGTCACGGTGAAGGACGTCGGCATTATCGACGAGCCGCGCCTGAAGGCCACCGGCGCGAAAGGGGTCATCAAACAAGGTAACAACGTTCAGGTGGTCTACGGGCTACACGTCAAAAAAATGCGAGAAGCCGTTGAGACGTTTCTCTGAAAGGAGCTAAAGATGTTTACACCCCCCTTCATTCTGTCGATTGCCGGCGGCGGTAGCACCTATACGCCGGGTATTGTGAAAAGCCTGATGGTGCGTCTGCATGACTTCCCGCTGGCCGAAATCCGCCTCTATGACATCGACGAGGTGCGCCAGAACACCATTGCGCCGGTGGTTGAGAAAGTGATTCGCGACCACAGTGAAAGCATCAAATTCACCGTCACCACTGACCCGGAAGTGGCGTTCAGCGGCGCGCATTTCGTCTTCGCACAGATGCGCGTCGGTCAGTACAAAATGCGCGAGCAGGATGAGAAGATCCCCCTGCGGCACGGCGTGGTCGGCCAGGAGACCTGCGGTCCCGGCGGGCTGGCGTACGGGCTGCGCACGATCCTGCCGATGGTTGATCTTATCGATCTGGTGGATCGCTACGCGCATGAAAAAGCCTGGATCGTGAACTACTCCAACCCGGCGGCGATCGTCGCGGAAGGCGTGCGCCGCCTGCGCCCGAACGCGCGGGTGCTGAACATCTGCGATATGCCCGTCGCCGCCATGCGCAATATGGGTGCCATACTTGGCGTGGATCGCCAGAGGCTGGAGGTGGACTATTTCGGCCTGAACCACTTCGGCTGGTTTACCCGCGTGCTGGTCGACGGCGAGGACAGGCTGCCCGAGCTGCGCAAACATATCGCGAAGTTTGGCCTGCTGACGGAAGACGCCGCCAAAACCGATCCGCAGCATTCCGATCCCTCCTGGGTGAAAACCTGGCGCAACATCAAGCCGATCGTGGACAACTTCCCGGAGTATCTGCCAAATCCGTACCTGCAGTACTACCTGATGCCCAATCAGATTGTCGAGCACCAGAACCCGGACTATACCCGCGCCAACGAAGTGATGGACGGGCGTGAGAAAAAACTCTTTGCTGCTGCGCAAGAGTACAAGCGCACCGGGATCCTGCCGGATGCCTTCCACGTGGGGGTACACGGCGAGTTTATCGTCGACGTGGCCTGCTCGCTGGCCTTTAACCTGCGCGGCCGCCATCTGGTGATGGTGGAAAACCGCGGGGCGATTACCAACCTGCCATACGATGCGATGGTGGAAGTGCCCGCCTATATTACCTCCGAAGGACCAGAGCCTGTGCGCATCGGTCAGGTGCCGCTGTTCCATCAGACCCTGCTGCAACAGCAGCTGGCATCGGAACAGCTGCTGGTAGAGGCAACTATTGAAGGCAGCTATGAGAAAGCCCTGCAGGCGTTTACCCTCAACCGCACCGTGCCCACGATGGAACATGCGAAAGCGATACTGGATGAGATGATCGAGGCCAATCGCGACTACTGGCCCGCGCTGCAAAAGGCCTGGCAGGATGGCGAAACGGTGAAAAAATAGGGGCTTGCTCGCGAGTTGAACGTGGTTTGCTTGTCGGTGTCAGAAAAAACACCGACAATCCTTTTTTACGGAAAAGAATGGAGGCATCCCATGTCCACCTCATATTTTGTCGCCGCCGACTGGCTGATTGAGCACGGCGACGACCCGGAAGTTCAGATTATTGACGCGCGTATGGCCCCTGCCGGGCAGGAACACCTTCGCGATATGGTCGCGGAATACCGGGCCGGACATCTTCCTGGCGCGGTATTTTTTGATATCGAAGCCCTCTCCGATCACAACTCTCCCCTGCCGCACATGCTGCCGCGCCCGGAAGCGTTTTCCGTGGCGATGCGCGAGCTGGGCGTTAGCAAAGACAAACACCTCGTTGTCTATGACGAAGGCAACCTCTTCTCCGCCCCGCGCGCGTGGTGGATGCTGAAAAACTTCGGCGTGGAAAAAGTCTCGATTCTGGCTGGCGGGCTGGCGGGCTGGAAGCGCGACGAGCTGCCGCTTCAGCAGGGTGACGTGACGCTGCCGGAAGGGGATTTCGACGCGACGTTTGATGCACACGTGGTGAAGCGCCTGACCGACGTGCTGGTCGTTAGCCATGAAAAAACGGCGCAAATCGTCGATGCCCGTCCTGCTCCGCGCTTCAATGCCGAAGCGGATGAACCGCGTCCGAGACTGAGGCGCGGGCATATTCCGGGCGCGCTGAACGTGCCGTGGGGCGACCTGGTATTTGAAGGCGAGCTGAAAACCACCGACGAGCTGCGCGCTATTTTTGACCGTGCAGGCGTCGATTTACACCGTCCAATTATTGCCAGCTGCGGTTCCGGCGTCACGGCCTGCGTGGTGATTCTGGCCCTCGCCACGCTCGGCGTAAGCGACATCACGCTTTACGACGGTGCCTGGAGCGAATGGGGCGCGCGGGACGACCTGCCGGTTGAACCGGCGAAATAATGGATAACCGCCTGGCCACGCTGTTAACGCGCGGGGCGTCGCTGACCCGCGCGGAGTATCGCGTCCTCGCCCACCTCACGGAGCATCCGCTGCTGGTGGGCAATATTACGGTTCGCGAGCTGGCGCAGGCGACGTTTGTTTCCAGCGCCACCATTATGCGGCTGTGTCAGAAGCTGGGGTTCAGCGGCTTTAGCGAGCTCATCTGGCACTGCAAGCAGCTGCTCTCCGACACCCCGCACATTGCCGCGCAGCCTGAGCATCAGGCTGAATTGCCTGCGCTGTTTAATCAGTTTATCGCCAACTATCAGCACACCTTCCAGTGGGTCACGCAGGAGAAGCGCCAGCAGTTTGCCGACCTGCTGCGCCAAAAAGAGAGTTTCTTCCTCTACGGTGCCGGGTTTTCCTATCTGTTTGCCGAGTATCTGACCAAGAAGCTGCAGGTGCTGGGCAAAACGGCGTTTATCTCCGGGCCGGGGGACAGCCGGAATATTTTTCTCAGCAACGCCGCCCGCTACCAGGTGTTTATTGCCGTCTCGCGCAGCGGCGAAACGGAGCAGGTGCTGGATAAAGCGCGGATAGCCAAAAACGTTGGTATGACGATCGTCGCGTTTACCCGCGCCTCGGCCAATACGCTGGCAGGGATGGCGGACGTGCACTTTGCGCTCTATGACGAAGCGGTACACTTTGCCGCCGAAGCCGCAGGGGTGACGTCGTTTGAGTCGAATCTGGTGCTGCTGATGGATTTACTGCTGCTGGAAGCAACGGGGTGACGGTCACCCCGCCATAATCAGATGATGCGGTTGGTCTTGAGATCGCGCAGGAAGCCGCCCCAGCGACGCTCGTAGAACGGCGTGATGTGCTCCGTAATAAAGTGGCTGATGCCCTTTTCACCGTTTTTCACCTGGCAGATATCTATCGGCTCATCGCCCGGCAGCGTGTCGGTTGCCACGCTTCCTGCGGCCTGGATGATGTCGTCGATATCGCCGTCGGCTTCAATACCAATCAGCAGCACGGGCTGTTCATCCGCCTGCTCTTTAACAGAGCAGAGGAACGCGCGCCTGACGGGCTTGAGCGTTTTGAACAGCGTCGTCAGGGAATCAATCATCTGCGCGGGCGGCTCGGCCACTTCAGACAGCAGCAGCGTTTCGCCCCCTTCAAGCACTTCCTGGGTGCTGAGCGGGTTGCCCTCTTCACCTATCAGGTGGCTGATTTCACGCGGCGTGAACTCTTTCCCGGTCGGCAATTTAGCGTTGAGGAACAGCGTCTGGCCGAGCGTCATTTCAAACAGGGTACGCACCGGCATCACCACGAACGCCTGTTCGTCTTCAACCGCTTCCTGCAGCGCTTCCAGCGAGGTGAAGAACGGAATCACCGACGTGCCGTCGTCTTTCTCCCAGTGCAGCAGATCCAGCGCGCTGTCTTCCACAACCTGCTCACCTTCCGCCGCGGTGCCCGGCACCCAGACGGTGGATTCCAGCAACGTGCGGAAAAATGCCGGACGGTGGGCGGGCTCGGTTGCCGCCTGCTCCAGCAGGGTCTCTAATTCGTTTTTGGTTTCGGACATAACAATTCCAGATGATGCATTTTCCCCCTCACCCCAGCCCTCTCCCTCAAGGTAGAGGGAGCAAACCATCCCCTCTTCCCGTGGGAGAGGGGTAGGGTGAGGGCAATGTGGTTACTCAGCCGTCAGCAGGTTCGCCACGGTACGCACGCCCAGACCGGTCGCGCCCGCGGACCACTGCTCAACCGCCGCTTTACGGTAGGTTGCGGAGCAGTCGATGTGCAGCCAGCCTTCATGGTAGTTCTCAACAAAGTGAGAGAGGAAGCCCGCAGCGGTGCTTGCCCCCGCCGGGTACGCCGCGCTCGCGGTATTGTTCAGCTCGGCAAAGTTGGACGGCAGCTGGCTGCGGTGGAACTCGGCCAGCGGCAGACGCCAGAACGGCTCGTTTTCCGCCGCGGCGCTGGCCAGCAGGCGAGCGGCCAGCTTGTCGTCGAAGCTGAACAGCGCGTGGTAGTCATTCCCCAGGGCGGTTTTCGCCGCGCCGGTCAGGGTCGCCATGTCGATGATCAGCTCCGGCTTCTGGGCAGAGGCGTCGATCAGGCCATCGGCCAGCACCAGTCGGCCTTCGGCGTCGGTGTTCATCACTTCAACGTTTTTACCGTTGCGGTAGCGAATGATGTCGCCCAGCTTGAAGGCGTTACCGCTGACCATGTTATCCGCGCAGCACAGGTAGAGCTTCACGCGCTTGTTCAGGCCGCGAGTGATGGCAAACGCCAGCGCGCCGGTGATGGTCGCCGCGCCGCCCATATCGGACTTCATGGAGTCCATGAACGCGCTCTGCTTCAGGCTGTAGCCACCGGTGTCGAAGGTGATACCTTTACCGACCAGGCAGGCAAAGACCGGGGCTGCTTTATCGCCGGTTGGGTTGTAGTCCAGCGCCAGCAGGACCGGAGGGCGCTCAGAGCCGCGGCCCACGGTGTGGATGCCCATGTAATTCTGTTCGCGCAGGTCTTCACCCTTGGTGATGCGGTAGGACATTTTGTCGCCCGCCACGCCGCACAGCAGGTCAACGGCGCGCTGCGCCAGCTGCTCTGGGCCTAACTCTTCCGCCGGTGCGTTGATGGTGTCGCGCACCCAGTCGATGATTTGCAGGCGGCTTTCCAGCTCTTTCTGACCGGCTGCATCAAGGTTAGCCCACTCGATTTTGCGGGTGCCTTTCGGCCCTTTGTAGCCCGCCCAGAATGCCCAGCTGCGGTCGGTGTCCCAGCCTTCGCCTTCCAGGGAGACATGCTTAATGCCCAGACCGTCAATTTTACGCGCGGCGCGCTGGATCAGGCCCAAATCATCGTTGCCCGTCAGGTGCAGGGTAATACCGTCGTTGTTGATGCTGTAGCTGGCTTTCTCGCCCCAGCGCGCGTCGGCGGGCTGCGTAGAGAGCGTAATCTTCATCGCTTCGGTCATTTTATTTATCCTTATTAGCAAACGGGCCGCCAGAAGGCAGCCCATAGAGTCTCTTTCCACTAAATGATTCGCGTTGCAGGAAGGCGGCAAGCGAGTGAATCCCCGGGAGCAGGGATAACTCTGTGACCGGGGTGAACAAGCGCAGCCAACGCATCGGCAACGTGAAGCATGACGTGGAAATTATTCTGCTTCATCTAACCAGACTAACAGAATCGCCTCCAGAATTTTTTCATTGGATGCGTTTGGATCGTCGTCGAAATCCTCTAAATCGCAGATCCACTGATGCATGTCGGTGAATCGCACGGTTTTCGGATCGAGATCCGGGTTGGCGTCGTAGAGCGCTTCGCCGATTTCACGGCTGTCTGTCCACTTTAGTCCCATATTAATGCTCGCGTGCGTGGTTGATGGTGTAGCGTGGGAACTCCACGACCAGATCTTCATCGGTCACCGCGGCCTGGCAGCTCAGGCGGCTGTCCGGCTCCAGACCCCATGCTTTATCCAGCATGTCGTCTTCGTCTTCGGTGCTCTCGGCGAGCGAGTCAAAACCTTCACGCACGATGCAGTGGCAGGTGGTGCAGGCACAGGATTTTTCACACGCGTGTTCCACTTCGATACCTGCGCGCAGGGCAACATCGAGAATGGTTTCACCGGTCTTCGCTTCCAGAACAGCGCCATCCGGACAGAGGTCCGCATGAGGCAAAATAACAATCTTTGGCATATTAAACCTCGTCCACGGACTGGCCCTTCAGCGCCACGCGGACGGATTTGTCCATGCGGCGAGCGGCGAAGTCCTGGGTTTGTTTATCAACGTTTTTAATGGCTTCTTCTATTGCGTCAGCATCATTGCCCATGGCGACGACGCTTAGGTGCGCGGCGGCCTCATCAATCACCTGACGCTCGGCGGCGCTTAACAGCGCGGCATCGGCATTGAGTGCTCCGGTCAGGCTTTCCAGCACGCGCGCGGCTTCCACTTTCTGTTCCGCCAGCATACGCGCCTTCACATCCTGCTCGGCGTAGCTCATTGAGTCCTGAATCATGGAGGCAATTTCGCCATCGGTCAGGCCGTAGGACGGCTTCACCTGGATGGACGATTCCACGCCGGTGGATTTTTCCATCGCCGTGACGCTGAGCAGGCCGTCCGCATCCACCTGGAAGGTGACGCGAATATGCGCCCCGCCCGCGGGCAGCGCCGGAATACCGCGCAGCGCAAAGCGCGCCAGAGAGCGGCAGTCCTGAACCAGCTCGCGCTCGCCCTGCATCACGTGGATGGACATCGCGGTCTGGCCGTCTTTGAAGGTGGTGAACTCCTGCGCGCGCGCCACCGGAATGGTGGTGTTACGCGGGATCACTTTCTCCACCAGGCCGCCCATGGTTTCTAACCCCAGCGACAGCGGAATGACGTCCAGCAGCAGCATTTCGCTGTCCGGCTTGTTGCCGACCAGAATATCGGCCTGGATCGCGGCGCCCACGGCCACCACCTTGTCCGGGTCGATGGAGGTCAGCGGCGTGCGGCCAAAGAAATCGCCCACGCGCTCGCGCACCAGCGGCACGCGGGTCGAGCCGCCCACCATGACCACTTCCAGCACCTCGTTCGCCTCAACGCCCGCATCCTTCAATGCGCGACGGCAGGCCAGCAGAGTGCGTTTCACCAGCGGGGCAATCAGGTCGTTAAACTGGTCGCGGGTAATCTCACCCTGCCAGCCCGCCACATTGACGGTAACCGTCTGCGCGTCGCTCAGGGCGATTTTGGCGTCGATGGCCGCGTCCAGCAGCTCGCGCTGCACGCGGTTGTCGCTGCGATCGGCAACGCCCGCCTGCTCGCGAATGTAGTCCGCCAGCAGGTGGTCGAAGTCATCGCCGCCCAGCGCGGAATCCCCGCCGGTCGCCAGCACTTCGAACACGCCGCGGCTTAAGCGCAGGATCGAGATATCAAAGGTACCGCCGCCGAGATCGTATACCGCAATCACCCCTTCCTGACCGGAGTCGAGGCCGTAGGCAATCGCCGCCGCCGTCGGTTCGTTCAGCAGGCGCAGCACGTGCAGGCCCGCCAGACGCGCGGCGTCTTTGGTGCCCTGACGCTGTGCATCGTCAAAGTAGGCCGGAACGGTGATCACCACGCCGTCGAGATCGCCGCCGAGCGTCGCCGTGGCGCGCGCCGCCAGCGCTTTGAGGATGTCCGCAGAAACGCGGATCGGGTTCAGCAGTCCGGCAGACGTCGCGATCATCGGCAGGCCGTTTTCACTGGCCTGCAGCTGATACGGCAGATGCGGATAGCGGGTCTGAATATCGGCCAGCGAACGGCCCATCATGCGCTTAACCGAGCTGATGGTGTTGGCCGGATCGCGCGCGGCGTTGGCGCGGGCGTCATAGCCGACCGCGTGACCCTGCTGCTGGTAGTGGACCACGGAAGGCAGCAGATGACGGCCCTGCTCATCAGCCAGCGTTTCCGCCTGGCCGCTGCGCACGGTCGCCACGAGGGAATTGGTGGTGCCCAGGTCAATACCCACCGCCAGACGACGCTGGTGCGGTGCGGCACTTAAGCCAGGCTCACTAATTTGTAATAAGGCCATAATTGCTTCCGAAATTAAAAATCGAGCAGCTTTTCTTCGAGTTGTTCAGCACTGCTTCGCAGTTTATCGAGAAAACGGAGTTTGCGCACAGTGTCTGCCGCCACGTCCCAGGTCTCGTTGTTCAGTTGCTCCACCATCTGCTGATGGCGGGTATCGAACATGCCCTTCACGCGCGTGATGAAACTTTCCAGACGCGCTTCGTCTTTGGCCTGTTCAATCTCATCCAGCTCTTCGCGCAGCTCCAGCTGTTCCATCAGAAACGCCGTATCGCGCACGGTGTGCTGTTCGCTCGCCAGATCGAAACCGTGAAGCGAGAGCAGATACTCAGCGCGCGCCAGCGGATGGCGCAGCGTCTGCCAGGCCTGGTTGATGGTGGCAGAGTGCGAAACCGCAGCCAGCTGTTCTGCCTGCGTCCCGCTCGCGAATTTATCCGGATGGTACTGACGCTGCAGATCCTGAAAGCGGATCGTCAGCGCCTGGAGATCGATCGGGTATTGAGCGGGTAGTCCGAAGAGAGTGAAGTAATCCATAACAATCTCAGGGGTAGCCTGTTAAAACAAACCCCACGCGTAGCGAATAACGCCACGGTGGGGTTTCGGATGACGCGCGGTTAAACGTGGAAGCTTTCGCCGCAACCACACTCGTCTTTGACGTTCGGGTTCGTGAATTTGAACCCTTCGTTCAGGCCTTCTTTAACGAAGTCCAGCTGAGTGCCGTTGAGGAATTGCAGGCTTTTGCCATCGACCACCACCTTCACGCCCTTGTCTTCAAACACGGTGTCGTCAGACGCCGGCTCGTCAACAAACTCCAGTACGTAAGCCATACCAGAACAGCCGGAGGTACGTACGCCCAGCCGCAGGCCAAAGCCTTTACCACGGTTCGCCAGAAAAGAGCTTACTCGCGCGGCAGCGCTGTCGCTAAGGGTAATCGACATACTCAAACCTCAATTATTTTGCTTCACGTTTGCTTTTGTAATCCGCAATGGCGGCTTTGATCGCGTCTTCTGCCAGAATTGAGCAGTGAATTTTCACCGGTGGCAGTTCGAGTTCTTCAGCAATATCCGTGTTCTTGATTGCCTGTGCTTCGTCCAGAGACTTGCCCTTCACCCATTCGGTGACCAGGGAGCTGGACGCAATTGCAGAACCGCAGCCGTAGGTCTTGAAGCGCGCGTCTTCAATGATACCTTCATTGTTGACTTTAATCTGCAACTTCATCACGTCGCCACACGCCGGCGCGCCAACCATGCCGCTACCAACAGATTCGTCGCTGTTGTCAAAAGAGCCAACGTTGCGCGGGTTTTCGTAATGATCGATGACTTTTTCGCTGTATGCCATGATTGAATTCTCCTTATGTACCGATTAGTGATGTGACCATTCAATGCTGTTCAGATCCACGCCCTGCTTGAACATTTCCCACAGCGGAGAAAGGTCGCGCAGACGGCCAATGGAGTTGCGAACCAGCTTGATGGTGTAGTCAATCTCTTCTTCGGTAGTGAAACGACCTAAAGAGAAACGGATAGAGCTGTGTGCCAGCTCGTCGGTCATACCCAGCGCGCGCAGCACGTAGGATGGCTCCAGGCTTGCAGACGTACAGGCAGAACCGGAAGAAACCGCCAAGTCTTTCAGCGCCATAATCAGCGACTCGCCTTCAACATAGTTGAAGCTGACGTTGAGAATGTTCGGTGCGCCCTGCTCGAGATCGCCGTTCAGATACACTTCTTCCATATCCTTCACGCCGTCCCACAGACGGTTACGCAGCGTGCGCAGGCGCGCCATCTCGGTTTCCATCTCTTCTTTTGCAATGCGGTAGGCTTCGCCCATGCCCACGATCTGGTGAACAGGCAGCGTACCGGAACGCATGCCGCGTTCGTGACCGCCGCCGTGCATCTGTGCTTCGATGCGGATACGTGGCTTACGACGAACGTACAGTGCGCCAATCCCTTTCGGGCCATAGATTTTGTGGCCGGAGAAGGACATCAGGTCCACTTTCAGCTGGCTCAGGTCGATAGGCAGTTTGCCCACGCTCTGGGTCGCGTCCACGTGGTAGATGATACCGCGCGCGCGGCACATTTCGCCGATGGTCGCGATGTCCTGAACGACGCCGATTTCGTTGTTAACGTGCATGATGGAGACCAGAATGGTGTCATCACGCATCGCCGCTTCGAGCTCTTTCAGGTCAATAATACCGTTGCTCTGCGGCGCCAGGTAAGTTACTTCGTACCCTTCACGCTCCAGCTGGCGGCAGGTATCCAGCACGGCTTTGTGTTCGGTTTTGCTGGTGATGATGTGCTTGCCTTTTTTCTGATAAAAGTTGGCTGCACCTTTGATCGCCAGGTTGTCGGATTCGGTCGCACCGGAGGTGAAAACAATCTCACGCGGGTCGGCACCCACCAGGTCAGCAATCTGATTACGGGCGATATCTACCGCCTCTTCAGCATGCCAGCCAAAACGGTGTGAACGGGAAGCTGGGTTACCAAAGTTTCCGTCCAGGGTCAGACACTGCATCATTTTCTCGGCAACACGCGGGTCCACCGGCGTGGTTGCGGAGTAATCGAGATAAATCGGTAATTTCATTGCTCTTTAAACTCCGTACATCGCTTCAATGCAAGGAATCAGGCAACCGGCTGGATGTACGACCGAGTACGCGGGGCGTGACCGCCCCGGCCTGATTCTGAAATCTTTATCGTTTTATTACGCGCGCAGTTTGACGTCGATAGCGTCCTGCGCGCGGGTGCTGCGTTGGGAATCATGGCTGTGCTGACGGCCCGATACGTCCAGAACTTCCTGGTTATTAACCAGTTCACCCAGGGTGATGTTGTTCAGGAAGCCGGTCAGACGGTCGCTCAGATCGCGCCACAGCGCGTGGGTCAGGCACTTATCGCCGCCCTGACAGCCGCCTTTACCCTGGCAACGGGTCGCGTCAACGGATTCGTCAACTGCGCTGATCACTTCGCCAACTGCAATACTGCCCGCGTCTTTACCCAGCAGATAACCGCCACCCGGGCCACGAACGCTGGAAACCAGCCCATTTTTACGCAGTCTGGAGAACAGCTGTTCCAGATAAGAGAGGGAGATCCCCTGTCGTTCAGAAATATCAGCCAACGGAACCGGGCCCGCTTCGGAGTTGAGCGCAACGTCCAGCATCGCGGTCACGGCATAACGCCCTTTAGATGTCAGTCTCATGTCTTACTTAACCTCAAACTCGCCCCTGCCCGGGGTTTTTTATAGTAAAATGGGGTATTGCATAGCAGGGCCAAGTCTGACATTCCTGACTAAAATGGTCAACTATTTACTTGACTGTTTTAGTCAGGTATTTAACCTTCCGTGCCTTCATAACCAGGTGCGGCCTGATGCCCTCACCCCGACCCTCTCCCACGGGGAGAGGGAGAAAACGGCACTATTCCTTATTTTTCTGCTCAATCGACGCCAGAATCCCGCGCAGGATGTTCAGCTCCTGGCTTTCCGGCCGCGCGCGCGTGAACAGACGGCGCAGCTTGTTCATCACCTGGCCCGGGTGGCCTTCGCGGATAAAACCGGTTGAGAGCAGCGTCTGCTCCAGGTGACCGTAGAAGCGCTCAAGGTCGTCCACCAGCGGGTAGGCCGTCTCTTCTTTAGGCTCAACCTCTTTTTCCTGCGTCGCCAGCCACGCCATGCGGACTTCATAGGCGATAACCTGCACCGCCATCGCCAGGTTCAGCGAGCTGTATTCCGGGTTCGCGGCAATGGCGACGTGATAGTGGCACTTCTGCAGTTCGTCGTTGGTCAGGCCAACGCGCTCGCGGCCAAACACCAGCGCAACCGGTGCCTGCTCCGCTTCTGAGACGCTTTTCAGGCCGCATTCACGCGGATCGAGCATTGGCCACGGCAGCGTGCGGGAACGCGCGCTGGTCCCGACAACGAGGCTGCAGCCGGCCAGCGCTTCGTCAAGGGTGTCGACGATCTGCGCGTTGCCGATCACGTCGCTGGCACCGGCCGCCAGGGCGATGGCCTGAGAGTCGGGCTTCACCAGCGGGTTAACCAGCCACAGGTTCGTTAAGCCCATGGTTTTCATAGCGCGGGCAACGGAGCCCATGTTGCCGGTGTGCGATGTTTCGACCAGCACGATTCGAATGTTTTGCAGCATAATTTTTAGATGTCTGGATTCAGTGACTGAAGAATATTCCGGCATATTATCATAAACGAGAGACATAATCCGATCCCGCTGCTATACTCTGCGCCGATTTTCCTGTTCTTTAACATCCAGTGAGAGAGACCGATGCATCCGATGCTGACCATCGCCGTGCGCGCAGCGCGCAAGGCGGGTAATGTAATTGCCAAACACTACGAAACGCCAGACTCCGTAGAAACCAGCCAGAAAGGCAGCAATGATTTCGTGACCAACGTCGATAAAGCCGCAGAAGCGATTATTATCGAAACGATCCGCAAATCTTACCCGCAGCACACCATCATCACCGAAGAAAGCGGTGAACATGAAGGTACCGATCAGGATGTTCAATGGGTTATCGATCCACTGGATGGCACCACCAACTTCGTCAAACGCCTGCCACACTTCTCCGTATCTATCGCAGTACGCATCAAAGGCCGTACTGAAGTCGCCGTTGTGTACGATCCAATGCGTAACGAACTGTTCACCGCGACCCGCGGCCAGGGCGCACAGCTGAACGGCTACCGTCTGCGCTGCAGCAACGCTCGCGATCTGGACGGCACCATCCTGGCGACCGGTTTCCCGTTCAAGGCGAAACAGCACGCGACCACCTATATGAATATCCTGGGCAAACTGTTCACCGAATGCGCGGACTTCCGCCGCACCGGTTCTGCTGCGCTGGATCTGGCCTACGTGGCGACCGGCCGCGTTGACGGTTACTTCGAGCTGTCGCTGAAGCCATGGGATTTTGCGGCGGGCGAGCTGATCGCGCGTGAAGCAGGTGCCATCGTGTGTGACTTCACCGGCGGCCATAACTACATGTCTACCGGCAACATCGTGGCGGGTAACCCGCGCGTTGTGAAAGCCATGCTGGCAAACATGCGTGATGAGCTGAGCGACGCGCTGAAGCGTTAAGCCAGCCTGTTAAGCCCGGTGGCGCTGCGCTTACCGGGCCTACAAAATTCCGTCAGTACGCTAGAAAGGCCGTAATCCCCTTCCCACCGGCACCGCGCTCATCCACATCGTCACCGCCGCCACCAGCAGAATCACCCCGCCAGCCAGCGCGAGCGTGGTCCATCCGACCTGTCGCCACAGCACCGGCGTTTTATTGCCGCTGAGTTTAACCGCCAGCTGACGGAAGCTGTGTACCAGCAGCGCCAGGGAAGAAATCGTCAGCGACGTTCCTGCCGCCATGGCCAGCGCCGACAGCATGCCCCAGCCAAACACGCCAATCACCTTACTGAACAGCAGCACCATGATGGCACCCGAGCACGGGCGCATCCCCATCGAGAGCACAATCATCAGCCGCGCGCGCCAGTCGTCGCCGTTCTGTAATTGTTCCTGCGTCGGCAGATGCTGATGCCCGCAGCCGCAGTGTTCATCGTGAACGTGGTGCGGGGTGAAGGCTTTGAATTTGGGTTTTTGCAGCAGCGCGCGCAGCTTTTTCAGCGCCCGCCAGCAGAGGATCAGCCCCAGCACGCCCACCAGGGCGTAGCTCCCCTTCTCCAGCCAGAAGCTGCTCATGTGCAGCTGTCGGGCGGGAAGCTGAAGAAGTGAAAGCACCACGACCACCAGCCCAATCGCCACGCCCCCCTGAAGCAAAGAGGAGGCCAGCGTGAGGCCGATACTCGATTTCAGCTTTGAAGGATGGGTGGCAAGCCAGGTCGCAATCACGATTTTGCCGTGCCCCGGCCCCAGCGCGTGCAGCACGCCGTAGATAAAGCTGAACGCCAGCAGGGATCCGCCCGCTTTGGTCGGGTTCTCCGCCACCGCCTTCAGCAGGCCGCTCATCTGCTGGTTGACCTCACGCTGCCAGATAATGCTTTTCATCATCACCTGCGGCCAGGCCTGCCAGAGCCAGAGCGAACCGCATACGGCGAGCAGGAGAAAGAGCGCCAGCGGCCAGAGGTGCAGCCAGCGGCGCGGCTTGCGGGCCGGAGTGGAGATCACTGACATTGTAGCGTTACCTCCTGCGCGAACTGTTTACCCAGCTCCATGTCCTCGGGAGGGGCATCTTCCTTATCAAGCGAGACCGCAAAGTTCAGCGTCTCTTCACTGGGTTTCGGGGTGTGTACGCCAATTTTGCAGCTTTTTTGCAGCGCGTCCGGCAGCCGAACGTCGCTGTCTTTGTCATAGCGCATGTCGACATAATAGGTAGGGTCAAAGGTGGAAAAGCGGTACGTTTGCCCGGCCAGCGGCTGAGGATGCGCCAGCGGAAGCACGAACGTCAGCACCGCCTGATGGCCTTCACGCGTCATACCGTATTCCGTTGGGCGGTTCAGAAATTTAACCTTTTGCCCGTTATGCCAGAACTCGGTGAAGTAGTGCTGGCCGAGCACGTTGGCCATCACTTCCGCCGCCAGCCTTTTCCAGATTTCGTCGCCGGGCTTTGCGTTTCCCGCATCATAGAGCAGGTCGGCAGAGGTGATTTCATCCATCGTCCAGCGCATTTTCAGGCCGCTCAGCTGCGTGCCGTCGGTGACCAGCTCGGTTTTAAGGTCAATAAAACTGTGAGGGTGCGCGCTGGCAGTGAAGCCGATCGCCGCCAAAAATAACGCCATCGCGCATTGTTTACCTGTTTGCATCAATTCCTCACGTCAAAAATTCTGTGATGTTCTCCAGCAATCCTGAATGAAAGGCCTGCCGGCGCGCTTTTCAGCGCTCATCCTTTAGCTATTCTTATCAAACATTCTCACTGGATACCCGACAGATGATGACGACGCTTGAAATTCCATCTGTGCTTTCCAGTTCGCAGCGCCGCTGCCAGGTGCTTTTGATGCTTTTCCTGCCCGATGCTGCCGTCACCGCACAGAGTATCATTGCTGCCAACGGGGTGGACGACGCGCTGGCACGGCAAGATATAGCCGAGACGCGCGATGAAATCCAGCGCTATCACCGGCTGGAGATTGTCACGCACCACGACGGCAGCTACCGAATTGAAGGCACAGCCCTGAATCAGCGTTTATGCCTGCTGCACTGGCTGCGCCGTGCGCTGCGGCTTTGCCCGCAGTTTGTCTCTCACCAGTTTACCCCCGCATTAAAAACCGCACTTAAACAGCACGGCATTGCGCGGCCGCTTTACGACGATGCGAACCTGCGGGCGTTGATCGGCTTCTGCTCCCGCAAGCTCCAGCGCCAGTTTGAATGTCGCGACGTCCAGTTTTTACAGCTCTATTTGCAATACTGTCTTATCCAGCACCAGCTCGGGAATACGCCGCAGTTTTCCCACGTTCAGCGCAGCTGGACCCAGTCGAGAGGGGAGTATTTTACGGCCCAGGAGATTGTGCGTCACTGGAGACGGCGCGTCCCGCAGGGCTCCCACGGGGATGAACAGCTGTTTCTTGCCCTGCTGTTTATGATGCTCCGCACGCCCGATCCTGTGCTCGATAAACACCAGCAGGATCGGCGCCTGCGCCGCGCCATCGTGCGCATGGTGGCCCGTTTTCGTTCGCAAACCGGAATGAACTTCAGCGACGAGCAGGGGCTGACCGATCAGCTGTATATCCATCTGGCTCAGGCGCTGGACCGCTCGCTGTTTGAGATCGGCATCGACAATAGCCTGCCGGAGGAGATCCACCGTCTCTATCCCCGGCTGTTACGCACCACGAAAGAAGCGCTGCTTGAGCTGGAAACGGAATTTGAGCTGCGATTCTCCGATGAAGAAATGGCGCTGGTGGCGGTCATTTTCGGCGCCTGGCTGATGCAGGAGACCGATCTTCATGAAAAACAGGTGGTGTTGTTAACCGGAGAGGATAAATCCTGTGAGGAGGTGATTGAGCAGCAGCTGCGCGAGCTAACCCTTCTGCCGCTCAACATTCGCTACCTGACGCTGCAGGCTTTCCAGAAAGAGGGGGCACCGCGCGAAGCCGCGCTGGTTATCACCCCCTACCCTACCGCCCTGCCGCTGTTCTCGCCGCCGTTGATCCATGCCGTGGAGACATTGAACGCGCAGCAGCAAGAACATATTCGCGCCATGCTGGAATCATAGCGAGGCGCGCGCGGCCACTTTTGGACGCACAACGATGGCGGGTAAGGCAACCAGGGCCATCACCCAGAAGACGCCCTGCCCCAGATGCTGGTAGAGGAACCCCGCGAAGACCGTCATGATTGCGATACTGCCCCCCATCGCCACCGCCGAATAAACAGCCTGCAGGCGAATGACGTCTCCGCCCTCGCGCGCGGCGATATAGCGCATCGCCGCCAGGTGACACACGGTGAAGGTGCCGCAGTGCAGAATTTGCGCCACGATCAGCCACGGCAGATCGGTCGTCCAGCCCATAATCCCCCAGCGCGCCACGCCGCAAATCGCGGAAAGCAGCAGCAGATCGCGCGCGCCAAAGCGTCGGAACAGCTTTTTGCTCAGGGCGAAAATAATGACTTCGGCCACCACGCCCAGCGACCACAGATAACCGACGGCAGAAGCAGAATATCCCGCCCCCTGCCAGTAGATGGCGCTGAAGCCATAGTACGCCGCGTGCGCCCCCTGGAGCAGGCAAACACACGCCAGAAAACGCCAGCTCTGCGCAACCAGGCTCCGCCAGGCGGGCCAGCCTGCGCTCTCCTGATGGCGACTTTCCCCTTGCGGCATCACCGACGGACGCAGCAGCATGCCCAGCAGCATCGAAGCAATACCGATACTCAGCAGGGCGAGAATGGCGCGATAATCGTAAAGGCTCACCAGTTTACCCACCAGCGCGGAACCGATGACAAAGGCGATTGAGCCCCACAGGCGCACGCGACCGTAGTCCATGGTGATCTGCTTTTGCCAGGTGTTCGCCAGAGCATCCGTCAGCGGCACCAGCGGTGAGAAGAACAGGTTGAAGCCGACCATCACCACCATCAGCCAGGCAAACTGGTGGCTGACCCAGAAGCAGGCCACAAAGACCAGCGTCAGCAGCGCGAGAATGCGCACGGCCTTGATCAGCAGAGAGGGATCGCTGACGCGCGGGGCAATCAGCAGGCTGCCGAGGAAACGCGCCACCAGCCCTGCGCCCAGCAGCACGCCGATGGTTTCCGGAGTCAGGCCGATACCCTTAAGCCAGACGCTCCAGAAGGGCAGAAAAATACCGTAGCTAAAGAAATAGGTGAAATAGCTGAGCGCCAGCCAGCGCGTGGAATGCAAGACCATGAATCCCTCCCGAAATCGAGGCCATAGTCTGGCGAGAATAGAAAAATTAAGCAAGTAGATAGCCTGCTATAAATTAACGAAAAATTAACATCTTATGCAGTCGCCTGGCTTATGGCAGGGAATGAAAATATGTATTACGTTTAAATTACTCCACTTGCAGAGGTTTTTCTGCCATGAACTCACTACGTTATTTCGATTTCGGCCAGTCACGTCACCTGCTGCTGCTCATTGGCCGCATCGCGCTTGTCGTGCTGTTTATTATCTTTGGCTATCCAAAACTGACGGGGTTTAGCGGCACCGTACAATATATGACCTCGCTGGGAACGCCGATGCCCATGCTGGCGGCTATTATTGCGGTGGTGATGGAGGTACCCGCCGCCATCCTGATCGTACTGGGTTTCTTCACCCGCCCCATCGCGGTACTGTTTGTGTTCTACACGCTGGGCACGGCGGTGATTGGCCATCACTACTGGGATATGACCGGTGACGCGGTCGTACCGAATATGATTAACTTCTACAAGAATATCAGCATTGCCGGCGCGTTTATTTTGCTGGCGATAGTTGGCCCCGGGGCAATTTCCCTCGACCGGCGTTAAGCCATAAAAAAAGGCCGCAAGCGCGGCCTTTTTTATTTCTGCAAAGCAGAGGAATTATGCGTATACCGGGAAGCGTGCGCAGATATCCAGTACTTTACCTTTGACGCGCTCGATAACCGCTTCGTCATTAATGTTGTCCAGAACGTCACACATCCAGCCAGCCAGCTCTTTCACTTCCGCTTCTTTGAAGCCGCGGCGAGTCACGGCCGGAGAACCGATACGGATACCGGAGGTCACGAACGGGCTCTTCGGATCGTTTGGCACGCTGTTTTTGTTTACGGTGATGTTGGCGCGGCCCAGGGCAGCGTCAGCTTCTTTACCGGTCAGGTTTTTATCAACCAGATCCAGCAGGAACAGGTGGTTTTCAGTCCCGCCGGATACCACTTTGTAGCCACGGTTCAGGAACACTTCCACCATCGCTTTGGCGTTCTTAGCAACCTGCTGCTGGTAAACCTTGAACTCTGGCTCCATCGCTTCTTTCAGCGCCACCGCTTTTGCCGCGATAACGTGCATCAGCGGGCCGCCCTGCGCGCTCGGGAACACCGCAGAGTTCAGTTTTTTGTACAGCTCTTCGTCACCGCCTTTCGCCAGGATCAGGCCACCGCGTGGACCCGCCAGGGTTTTATGGGTGGTGGTGGTCACAACGTGCGCGTGCGGAACCGGGTTCGGGTAAACGCCAGCGGCAATCAGGCCCGCCACGTGCGCCATGTCAACGAACAGGTAAGCGCCGATGCTGTCTGCGATTTCACGCATTTTTGCCCAGTCAACGATACCGGAGTAAGCGGAGAAGCCACCGATGATCATCTTCGGTTTGTGCTCTTTAGCCTGCTTCGCCATGTCTTCGTAGTCAATTTTACCGGACTCATCGATACCGTAAGGGATGATGTTGTACAGTTTGCCGGAGAAGTTAACCGGGGAGCCGTGAGTCAGGTGGCCGCCCTGCGCCAGGTTCATACCCAGCACGGTGTCGCCCGGCTGCAGCAGCGCGGTGTAGACCGCGAAGTTAGCCTGAGAGCCAGAGTGCGGCTGCACGTTCGCGTAGTCAGCGCCAAAGAGTTCTTTCGCACGGTCGATAGCCAGCTGCTCAACGATATCAACGTACTCGCAACCGCCGTAGTAGCGCTTGCCCGGATAACCTTCAGCGTATTTGTTGGTCAGCTGAGAACCCTGCGCCTGCATCACGCGCGGGCTGGTGTAGTTTTCGGAGGCGATCAGTTCGATGTGCTCTTCCTGACGTACTTTTTCCTGCTCCATAGCCTGCCACAGTTCGGCATCATAATCGGCAATGTTCATTTCACGCTTTAACATCCGCATCTCCTGACTCAGCTAACAAGTAAATTTTGGCCTGAAAAGGCAGTCCTGTTGGACGACGGGCAACAGTATAACTGAATAGTTCTGTGATAACAGGTCTTGACAAACGATTTTACGCAAACGTTTTCCTTCGCGCCACGCAAGGGTTTGAGGAATAAAGCTCTCGCTTATTTCAACGGATTTCTTTTCAGGTTTGTGATGCACATTTTTCATCTTGCAAAGAACCCTTTACACCGAAGGGATATTTTTTATAAGATGCATTCAAAATACATCATTAAAGTCACATCAGAAGGATGCGCTCATGCTCGACGCTCAAACCATCGCTACCGTTAAGGCCACCATTCCTCTGCTGGTGGAAACCGGCCCTAAACTCACCGCCCATTTCTACGATCGCATGTTCACGCATAACCCGGAGCTCAAAGAGATTTTCAACATGAGCAACCAGCGTAACGGCGATCAGCGCGAAGCGTTGTTTAACGCCATCGCAGCGTATGCCAGCAATATCGAAAACCTGGCCGCCCTGCTGCCTGCGGTGGAAAAAATCGCGCAGAAGCACACCAGCTTCCAGATCCAACCCGAGCAGTACAACATTGTCGGCGGCCACCTGCTGGCAACGCTGGACGAGATGTTCAGCCCGGGCCAGGAGGTGCTGGACGCCTGGGGTAAAGCCTACGGCGTGCTGGCAAACGTATTCATTAATCGTGAAGCACAAATCTACAGCGAAAACGCCAGCAAAAACGGCGGCTGGGACGGGACGCGTGCCTTCCGCATCGTTGAGAAAACCCCGCGCAGCGCGTTAATTACCAGCTTTGAGTTTGAGCCGGTGGACGGTCAACCGGTGGCCGATTACCAGCCGGGCCAGTATCTGGGCGTCTGGCTGAAGCCAGAAGGCTTCCCGCATCAGGAGATCCGCCAGTATTCCCTCACCCGCAGGCCAAACGGCAAAGGCTACCGCATTGCGGTGAAGCGTGAGGACGGCGGCCAGGTATCCAGCTGGCTGCATAACGAAGCCAGCGTAGGTGACGTGGTCCATCTGGCCGCGCCGGCGGGCGATTTCTTTATGGCCGTTGAAGCAAATACCCCGGTTACGCTGATCTCTGCGGGCGTCGGCCAAACGCCGATGCTGGCAATGCTCGATACGCTGGCAAAATCACGCCACGGCGCGCAGGTTAACTGGTTCCACGCTGCGGAAAACGGCGAGGTGCACGCCTTTGCGGATGAGGTGAACACGCTGGGAGCGTCCCTGCCGCGCTTCACCGCGCACACGTGGTATCGCCTGCCGACGGAGGCGGATCGCGCATCGGCCCGCTTTGACAGTGAAGGTCTGATGAATTTGAGCCAGCATGAAGGGGCGTTTAGCGCGCCGGAGATGCAGTTCTACGTCTGCGGACCGGTGGCGTTTATGCAGTATGCCGCGAAGCAGCTGGTAGCGCTGGGGGTGAATAAAGACAGCATTCATTACGAGTGCTTCGGGCCGCATAAGGTGCTGTAATGCAAAAAGCCCCTCAAACGAGGGGCTTTTTTTCGCCGGGTGGCGGCTGCGCCTTACCCGGCCTACAAAACCGTTGGCATCGTTAAATCGCGGCGTCGTCTTCTTCGCCGGTGCGGATACGGATCACGCGCGCCACGTCAAAGACGAAGATTTTACCGTCGCCGATTTTGCCCGTCTGCGCGGTGCGGATAATGGTATCCACGCAGGTATCGACGATATCGTCGCTGACCACGATTTCAATTTTCACTTTCGGCAGAAAGTCGACCATGTACTCTGCGCCACGGTAAAGCTCGGTGTGGCCCTTCTGACGACCAAAACCTTTCACTTCCGTCACGGTCATCCCGGTGATGCCAACTTCCGCCAGCGCTTCACGCACATCATCCAGTTTGAAAGGTTTAATAATCGCATCAATCTTTTTCATGGTGGGTCCTTAAACGCTTGCCTGTAAGCTGCCTCGTAATCGATTGCTCACAGTACCATACGGCATTACTCTTTAAAATCGTTTGCTTCCAGCTCGTGGCGCGAGAGGAGCTTGTAAAACTCGGTGCGGTTGCGTCCGGCCATTCGCGCCGCGTGGGTCACGTTGCCTTTGGTGATCTGCAGCAGCTTGCGCAGATAGTTGAGCTCGAACTGGTTACGCGCCTCCGCAAACGTCGGCAGGGCCGTGTTTTCCCCTTCCAGCGCCTGCTCCACCAGCGCGTCGCTGATAACCGGTGAGGAGGTGAGCGCCACGCACTGCTCAATCACGTTGACCAGCTGACGCACGTTACCCGGCCAGCCTGCGGCCATCAGCCGCTTCATCGCATCGGTAGAAAAGGCGCGCACGAACGGTTTATGGCGATCGGCCGCCTGGCGTAAAAGATGGTTCGCCAGCAGCGGAATGTCTTCCGCACGCTCCGCCAGCGCCGGGATCTTCAGGTTGACCACGTTCAGACGGTAGTAGAGATCTTCGCGGAACTCGTTGCGGGCCATCACTTTTGGCAGATCGCGGTGGGTCGCCGAAATAATACGCACGTTAATATCAATGTCGCGGTTGCTGCCCAGCGGGCGCACTTTGCGCTCCTGCAGCACGCGCAGCAGTTTGACCTGCAGCGGCGCGGGCATATCGCCAATTTCGTCCAGGAACAGCGTGCCGCCTTCCGCGGCCTGGAACAGCCCTTCACGGCTGCTCACCGCGCCGGTGAAGGCGCCGCGGGCATGCCCAAACAGTTCAGATTCGAGCAGCTGTTCCGGCAGCGCGCCGCAGTTAATGGCGATAAAGGCATTTTTACTGCGCGGGCTGGCGTTATGGATCGCCTGCGCCAGGATCTCTTTCCCGGTTCCGCTCTGGCCGTTGATCAGCACGCTGACGTCGGACTGCGCTACCATCCGGGCCTGTTCAAGCAGACGCAGCATAATGGGGCTGCGGGTGACGATGGACTCCCGCCACGCTTCATCCCCCGCCGGGGCGGCATGTTCCAGCGCGCTGTCGATTGCCTTATACAGCGCGTCTTTGTCCACAGGCTTGGTCAGGAAGCTGAAGACCCCCTGCTGCGTCGCGGCAACCGCGTCCGGGATCGACCCGTGCGCGGTCAGGATGATCACCGGCATGCCCGGCTGCTGCTTCTGGATCTCTGCGAACAGCTGCAGGCCGTCCATTTCATCCATCCGCAGGTCGCTTATCACCAGATCGATTTTCTCGCGGCTGAGGATCTTGAGCCCCTCCAGCCCGCTTTCCGCGGTCACGACGCTGTAACCTTCACTCACAAGGCGCATCCCCAGCAGCTTTAACAGCCCGGGATCGTCATCCACCAGTAAGAGATGGGCTGGTTTACGGCTCGTCATGCTTTACATCCTCTTGTTTCGGCGTATCGCTGTCCGGCGCCGCGGACGAACTCCCCGGCTGATATTTACGCGACGAGAGCTGCCTTTCGATATCGGTCAGGTTCTCCAGCTTGCGCGTCGTGGTGTCCAGCTGCGTTCGCAGGTGCTGCTGCTGTTGGCGCAGCGTATCAAGCTCGCTGTCGGTTGACTGCTGTAGCCTGCTGTAGCGGGAGCGCTCTTCAGACAGCTGAAGCTGTAATGTCTGCCCATCGCGCCAGAGCTGGTATACCGGGCGTACCTGCACGGGAAGCGTGACCACCAGCGCGTCCAGTCGGGTTACGTTGGCCCGGCGTTCGACGGGGGTGATTTTCGCATCAGCCAGCAAAATGCCGCGCTTGAAGGCGTCCTGCCAGGTGTCGTCATCCAGCATCGCCGCCTTCGAGCGCGCGTCGACCGGCGCCAGACGCTGGGCGCAGTCTATGCCACGCAGCCAGAACAGCGGGTTGCTTTCGACGTCATGACCTGACAGGTTCCAGATGTCGTCGCAGCGGGTCGAAAGGAAATCGGCCACCTGGTTGTCGGGCCATTTATCTTCTTGTTTATCGCTAATGGCGCTTTGTGGCGCATGGGAAACGCATCCTGCCAGAAATAAACAGGGCAGGCTCAGGCGAAGCGTGTTGCGGGAAAACACCGCGCGTACGGCGCGGAAAAAGACGTGTGACATACTCACCAGACATAGATTCATTTTATTGATTTTTCCGGCTCAGGGGCAGTTCGATACGGAAGCAAACATCCGAACGTTCGTCCGTGGCAATGTTTAGCTCACCCTGCATGCGTCGTATGCAGTCCCGGGCGATGCTTAAGCCCAGACCACTGCCTTTCACCGCACCTTTCCGCTGATGACTCCCCTGGAAAAAGGGCTCGAAGATCATGGTTTTTTCGTCATCAGGGATCGGGGTGCCGGTGTTAGCGACGTCGATAAACACCCGGGAACCCTTCGTATAGCTTCGGATATAAATGTTACCGGATTCAGTACCATAGTGCACCGCATTGGAATAAAGATTATCCAGAACGCTCATTAACAGCATGGGTTCAGCGAGACAGCTAGCCGCATTGAGCTCTACACCGGTATGCATCATTTTAGCTCTTGCCGGCAAGCTGTGGGCGGAGATCACCATATCCACCAGCGGTTCAATCTCAACGTTTTCCAGTACGACCGCGCCGTCGGCCAGCTTGCGGTTGTAGTCCAGCAGCTGCTCAATCAGCTTCTGGAGATTGCGGCTGCTGTTATCCAGGATCTCGACAATCTCTTTCTGTTCTGGCGTCAGGGGTCCTGCCACTTCATCCGCCAGAAGCTCCGTCCCTTCACGCATGCTGGCCAGGGGCGTTTTAAGCTCATGAGAGATATGGCGCAGGAACTGATGGCGCTGAGATTCGAGCCACGCCAGGCGCTCGGACAGCCAGATAATGCGCTGACCGACGGATCGCAGCTCGCGGGGGCCTTTAAAGGCGACCGTGTCCCCCAGCGATTTGCCCTCCCCCAGGCGGTTGATCATCCGCTGAATGCCCTTCACCGGGCCGATGATCATGCGGGTAAAGAGCAGGACCAGGCCAAGGCTTACCAGGAACAGCACCAGCGCCTGCCAGCCGAAGAACTGCCCGCGTTCGGCTATTTCCTGCTGGAGCTGCTGGCCGCGGGAGAAAATCACCGTGCGCGTTGACTGCACCATCTCGGTATTGGCGCTGGCAAACGCTTCAAGACGCGCGGCGGCGGCGGCATCCGGCCCGCTGTTGCTGCACTGGAGCTGGGCGAGATCGTTCAGATCCTGACGTAACGCCTGATACAGCTTGTCGTCAGGTAAAACTCCCGCGTGGGCGTCCAGCATTTCGCTGTAGCGTTTACGCTGGCTTTGATACACCTTTTCCAGCGTCCGATCGTCAAGCACGCAATACTGACGATAGCTACGCTCCATCTCCAGCGCGGCGTTGGTCATCGCTTCACTGCGCCTCGCGTCGATGAGCGTCGTGCGGTTGGTCAGCGCCGCCTGCGCGCTCAGCGCGTTCAGGCTCTGCCACGCCTGCCAGGCAAGGATCAGCAGCGGCAGCAGGATCAGCAGGAAAGCCATCATGACGAGCTGTCGCAGGGAGCGGGGGAAAACGGGCCAGCGTTTCAACGCATTACTCTCTTAACGGGGGTTTACGCAGAGCGTAACTGAGTCTGCCCTTCAGATACAACAAAGCCGGGTAAAAACCCGGCTTTGTCATGGAATGAGGCGGTGCCTAACTCGACGTTTCGCCCTGGCCTGATAAAGCATCGCTATGATCAGTAGTTGGACGGCAGGCACCTTTTTGTGCGTCATTCGAAGTTTATGTAGCGCGTCCCGAAGGGGCTGACATAAGAAGGTGAATGAGCCACTGGTTAATATTATGCAACACCTGTGCCAGAATGCAAAACAAAATATTAACATATTGATATATATGATTTTTAGTCGTTTAGCCTGTTAATTATCGATTGAATGATTTCCAGGCTAAGTGTCGCTATTCAGCAACACCTTAACGGGAACCTTTACTGCCCTATATAAATCAATAGCTTAAATGTCTCCTTTTGGAGACACCTTGCTCACAGGATTGTCGCGATTTTGCGACAGAGACAAAAAAGCCCGGTGGCGCTCACGCTCACCGGGCCTACAGGGTGGTCGTTGAAACTTAACCCAGCTGCTTACGCGCGTTGCGGAAGATACGCATCCACGGGCTGTCCTCGCCCCAGTTCTCCGGATGCCAGGAGTTGCTCACGGTACGGAACACGCGTTCTGGGTGCGGCATCATGATGGTCGCACGCCCGCTTTCGCTGGTCACCGCCGTAATACCGTTGGCGGAGCCGTTCGGGTTAGCCGGGTAGGTTTCCGTGACCTTGCCGAAGTTATCGACAAAGCGCAGCGCCACCAGGCCTTTGCTCTCCAGCTGAGCCAGATGCGCAGAGTCACGCACTTCTACCTGACCTTCACCGTGGGACACGGCGATTGGCATCCGTGAGCCAACCATTCCCTGCAGCAGCAGAGACGGGCTTTGGGTCACTTCCACCAGGCTGAAGCGCGCTTCGAAGCGGTCGGACTGGTTGCGCACAAAGCGCGGCCAGGCTTCGCTGCCCGGGATCAGCTCGCGCAGGTTAGACATCATCTGGCAGCCGTTACACACGCCCAGCGCCAGGGTCTGCGGACGGTGGAAGAAGGTTTCGAACTCGTCGCGCACGCGGCTGTTGAAGAGGATGGACTTCGCCCAGCCTTCGCCCGCGCCCAGCACGTCGCCGTAGGAGAAGCCGCCGCACGCCACCAGCGCCTGGAAATCTTCCAGGCCGGTCCGCCCGGCCAGCAGGTCGCTCATGTGGACGTCAATCGCGTCGAAGCCCGCGCGGTGGAAGGCAGCCGCCATCTCAACGTGGGAGTTAACGCCCTGCTCGCGCAGCACGGCCACCTTCGGACGCGCGCCGGTCGCAATGTACGGCGCGGCGATGTCGTCGTTGATGTCGAAGGAGAGCGTCACGTTCAGGCCCGGATCGTTGTCGTTAGCCTTGGCGTTGTGTTCCTGATCGGCACATTCCGGGTTATCACGCAGGCGCTGCATCTGCCAGGTGGTTTCCGCCCACCACATGCGAAGGGTGGTGCGGCTTTCGCTGAACACGGCGTGGCCGTCCGCTTCAATGACGAAGCGGTCGCCCTGAACGGCTTTACCCAGATAGTGCACGCAGTCTGCCAGGCCGTGCTGCGCCAGAACGGCTTCAACCGCGTCGCGCTCCGCGGCACGCACCTGAATCACGGCGCCCAGCTCTTCGTTAAACAGCGCCGCCAGACGGTCTTCGCCAAGCGTTGCAATGTTCGCTTCCACGCCGCAGTGGCCGGTGAAGGCCATCTCTGCCAGCGTCACCAGCAGGCCGCCGTCGGAACGGTCGTGGTAGGCCAGCAGCTTACGCTGCGCCACCAGCGCCTGGATGGCGTCGTAGAAGCCTTTCAGCTGCACCACGTCGCGCACGTCGGCTGGCTTGTCGCCGAGCTGACGGTAAACCTGCGCCAGCGCGGTGGCGCCCAGCGCGTTGTGGCCTTTACCCAGGTCAATCAGCAGCAGGGCGTTGTCTTCGGTCGCAAGCTGTGGCGTAACGGTGTGACGCACGTCCTCCACGCGGGCAAACGCGGTGATCACCAGCGACAGCGGAGAGGTCATCTCGCGCTGCTCGCTGCCTTCCTGCCAGCGGGTTTTCATCGACATAGAGTCTTTGCCCACCGGAATGGTCAGGCCGAGGGCAGGACAGAGCTCCTCGCCCACCGCCTTAACGGCTTCATACAGGCCAGCATCTTCGCCTGGGTGACCGGCAGCGGCCATCCAGTTTGCGGAGAGCTTGATACGCTTGATATCGCCAATCTGCGTCGCGGCGATGTTGGTCAGCGCTTCACCCACCGCCAGGCGGGCAGAGGCAGCGAAGTCCAGCAGCGCCACCGGGGTACGTTCGCCGAGAGCCATCGCTTCGCCGTAGTAGCTGTCGAGGCTCGCGGTGGTCACGGCGCAGTTCGCCACCGGGATCTGCCACGGACCGACCATCTGATCGCGCGAGACCATGCCGGTCACGGTGCGGTCGCCGATGGTCACCAGAAAGGTTTTCTCTGCCACAGCCGGCAGGTGCAGCACGCGGTTGACCGCTTCCGCCACGGTGATGCCCTGGCGATCCAGCGCTTTGCCCGCCGCTTTACGGGTGGTGACGTCGCGGGTCATCTTCGGCGTTTTACCGAGCAGAACGTCGAGCGGCAGATCGATCGGCTGGTTATCGAAATGGGTGTCGCTTAAGGAGAGATGCTGCTCTTCGGTCGCTTCACCGATGACGGCATACGGCGCGCGCTCGCGGCGGCACAGCTCGTCAAACAGCGGCAGCTGATCGGCCGCCACCGCCAGCACGTAGCGCTCCTGGGATTCGTTACACCAGATTTCCAGCGGGCTCATGCCCGGCTCATCGCTCAGGATATCGCGCAGGTTAAAGCGCCCCCCGCGACCGCCGTCGCTCACCAGCTCCGGCATGGCGTTGGACAAACCGCCCGCGCCCACGTCGTGGATAAAGAGGATCGGGTTGGCGTCGCCCAGCTGCCAGCAGCGGTCGATCACTTCCTGACAGCGACGCTCCATCTCCGGGTTGTCGCGCTGCACGGAGGCGAAGTCGAGATCCGCATCAGACTGGCCGGAGGCCATAGAAGAAGCCGCCCCGCCGCCCAGACCGATGTTCATCGCCGGGCCGCCGAGGACGATCAGCTTCGCGCCGACGACGATCTCGCCCTTCTGTACGTGATCGGCGCGGATGTTGCCGATCCCGCCCGCCAGCATGATCGGCTTGTGGTAGCCGCGCAGCTCTTCGCCGTTGTGGCTGTCCACTTTTTCTTCATAGGTACGGAAGTAACCGTTCAGCGCCGGACGGCCAAATTCGTTGTTAAACGCCGCGCCGCCCAGCGGGCCTTCGGTCATGATGTCGAGCGCGGTCACAATGCGCTCCGGCTTGCCGAAATCTTCTTCCCACGGCTGTTCAAAGCCCGGGATACGCAGGTTGGAGACGGAGAAACCGACCAGACCCGCTTTGGGTTTAGCACCGCGACCGGTCGCCCCTTCGTCGCGGATTTCACCGCCGGAGCCGGTCGCTGCACCCGGCCACGGGGAGATCGCCGTCGGGTGGTTGTGGGTTTCAACCTTCATCAGGATATGCGCGGGCTCCTGGTGGAAGTCATAGCGCCCTGCTTCGCGATCGGCGAAGAAGCGGCCCACCTCGGAGCCTTCCATCACCGCGGCGTTGTCTTTATAGGCAGACAGCACGTGGTCAGGGGTTTGCTCCATGGTGTTTTTAATCATTTTGAACAGCGACCTTGGCTGCTGTTCGCCGTCAATAATCCAGTCGGCGTTGAAAATCTTGTGGCGACAGTGCTCGGAGTTCGCCTGCGCGAACATATAGAGTTCGATGTCGTTCGGGTTACGGTTGAGCTTAACAAACGCATCCTGCAGGTAGTCGATTTCGTCTTCTGCCAGCGCCAGGCCGAGACGCAGGTTGGCGTCAATCAGCGCCTGACGGCCCTGACCCAGCAGGTCTACGCTCTGTACCGGCGCAGGCTGATGGTGAGAGAACAGTTTCTGCGCGTCATCGAGAGAGGCAAATACGCTCTCCATCATGCGATCGTGCAGTTCAGCCGCAACCGCCTGCCACTGCGCGTCGCTCAGGGTAGAGGCTTCCACGTAGTACGCCACGCCGCGCTCCAGACGGTTAATCTGGCTCAGGCCGCAGTTGTGGGCGATGTCGGTGGCTTTGGAAGACCAGGGGGAGATGGTGCCCGGACGCGGCGTCGCAAGGATCAGTTTGCCGGTTGGCGTATGGCTGCTCAGGCTTGGGCCATACTTGAGCAGGCGTTCCAGCTGGACGCGCTCCTCTGCATTCAGGGGGGCATTCAGGTCAGCAAAATGGACATACTCAGCGTAAATATTGCTTACCGGAAGGTCGGCCGCCTGAAAACGTGCCAGCAGTTTGGTAATACGGAAGGCAGACAGTGCAGGCGAACCACGCAGAATTTCCATCATAAGTCTCTCGTCTTCGAAGCGCCGGGGCGCTTTCAGTGTGCGCAAGGGGGGAAAACGGGCGTCATTATAGAGAATCCTGAGCGCTGACGAAACCGTTTGCGTCGAAATAAAATTGCCGCAGAGATTTAACAATAGATGTGACCTGCTTCTCTAATAGGTTGCCAAGTGGCGCAAGTTTACGCAAAATGCCGCTCATTCAATGGCAAACCTGATTATTAACATGGCTACAGCAGACTAAGGCAACCGGCGTCGCAGAGAATTAACTAATTGAAAAAATTAAAGATTAATTATCTGCTCATCGGCATTGTAACGTTGCTGCTGGCAGTGGCCCTCTGGCCTTCTATTCCCTGGTTCGGCAAAGCCGAAAACCGTATCGCCGCCATTCAGGAGCGGGGGGAATTGCGCGTCAGTACCCTTAACTCTCCGCTGATTTACAGCGACATCAACGGCAAAATCATTGGCCTGGATTATGAACTGGCGCAGCAGTTTGCCGATTATCTTGGCGTGAAGCTTAAAATTACCGTTCGCCAGAATATCAACCAGCTGTTTGATGACCTCGATAACGACGATGCCGATATGCTCGCCGCCGGGCTGGTGTATAACAGCGAGCGCAGCAAGAACTACCAGCCGGGCCCGACCTACTACTCCGTTTCGCAGCAGCTGGTTTACCGCGTCGGGAGCCTGCGCCCGCGCTCGCTGGCCTCGATTAACGATACCCAACTGACGATTGCGCCCGGTCACGTGGTGATTGAGGATCTGCGGGAGCTCAAGGAGAAGAAATTTCCCGACCTGAGCTGGACGGTGGATCCGAAACTCGGCACGACCGAGCTGCTGGAGCAGGTAAAAGACCAGAAAGTGCCCTACACCATTGCCGATTCGGTGGCGATCAGCCTGTTCCAGCGCGTGCATCCTGAAATCGCCGTGGCGCTGGACGTCACCGACGAGCAGCCCGTCACCTGGTTTAGCCATCTTGATAACGATCAGACCTTTTCTGCCGCGATGCTCGACTTCTTCAACACCATCAATGAAGACGGAACGCTGGCCCGCCTCGAGGAGAAGTACCTCGGCCACGGTGACGACTTTGACTACGTTGATACCCGCAGCTTCCTGCGCGCGGTAGACAGCGTCCTGCCGGACCTGCAGCCGCTGTTCGAAAAATACGCCCAGGAGATTGACTGGAAGCTGCTGGCGGCCATTTCGTATCAGGAATCCCACTGGGATACCCAGGCCACGTCGCCCACGGGCGTACGCGGTTTGATGATGTTAACCAAAAACACCGCGCTGAGCCTGGGCGTGAATGACCGTACCGATGCGGAACAGAGCATCAGCGGCGGCGCGCGCTATCTGCAGGATATGATGGGAAAAGTACCGGAAACGGTGCCGGAAGAGGAGCGGATCTGGTTCGCGCTGGCGGCTTACAATATGGGCTACGCGCACATGCTTGACGCGCGAGCGCTGACGGCCAAAACAAAAGGCAATCCGGACAGCTGGTCAGACGTAAAACAGCGGCTGCCGCTGCTCAGCCAGAAGCCATGGTATAACAAGCTGACATACGGCTACGCGCGCGGCCATGAAGCCTACGCCTACGTGGAAAATATCCGTAAATATCAGATAAGCCTGGTCGGATATCTGCTGGAGAAGGAGAAAGAGGCGACGGAGGCCAAACAGCTGGCCCAAAGCTACCCGGTCGTGGCGCCGGACGAGCTTAATCGTCCAACGGCTTCAATTCTGCCTTTTGCAGCTTTTTCTGCTGACGGCGCATTCGAAAGAAATCGCTTAATAGCCCCGAACACTCTGGTGCAAGCACCCCGCCGATAGTTTTCACCTGGTGGTTCATTCCCGGGTGACCCAGCACGTCCATCAGGGAACCGGCCGCGCCGGTTTTTTCATCCCGCGCACCGAAGACCAGGGTACCGATCCGGCTGTGCACCATCGCGCCGGAGCACATCACGCACGGCTCCAGCGTCACGTACAGCGTGGTATCAAGCAGGCGATAGTTTTGCAGCACCAGCCCTCCCTGACGAAGCGCCATGATTTCGGCGTGCGCGGTAGGATCGTGGCGGCCAATCGGACGGTTCCACCCTTCGCCAATCACCTGGTTATTGTGGACCAGCACGGCGCCCACGGGCACTTCGCCCTCGTCCCAGGCACGCTGAGCGAGCGTTAGCGCATGGCGCATCCAGTATTCATGGTCGAGTTCAGGGTTGGACAACGGTTGATACTCCAGTCGAAAAGCGGGGCGCATTATACACGCCGATTATGCATAAGACTATTCGAGTTGCTGGAGTTCACCTGATGGCGTAACGCGCCAGCGATGCTGGCAAAAATAGAGCAGCGGGTTGTCCTGCTTGCTGTCGCTGTAGCCGCTGTACAGGCGCAGCGGCGTACCGATGCGTTTCTCCAGCTGGACCACTTTTTCATGCCCCAGGCAGCGCAGGGTCAGTACCCAGCCGCCGTAGCCGCGAGCAATTTGCGTGGCGATAAGATTTACGCGCGGAAGCCAGGGCGTATCAAAATAGACCTGCTCCACCAGCGTCTGCGGGGAGCCGGTAATCAGCCAGATGTCGGCATCGTTCGCGTCGAGGTAGCCGGTCAGGCGCGCCTGCACCACCGGAAAGGCGGCGACGTGCCCGCGAAACCAGTGCGCAAAATCCTTTTCCAGCTGTTTGAGCCGCGCGTCGCTGTGTCCAAACGTACATCCCCACAGCAGCAGGCTCATCGGCCATCGCGCCGCGCGGCCTTTCGCCAGCAGCGCGATGCCGATAACCGGTAAGAGCGGCAGCACGAGCAGCGCATTCAGGGGCTGACGCCGCAGCAGGTAGCGCATAAACGTGCCAAACATATCCTGCTGATGCAGCGTGCCATCCAGGTCGAAAAAGACAATGCGACGCGCGTGGTTTGTCAAACCTTACTCCTCTGGGTCGTTGAATCCTAATAGCCAGGTAAACAGGAACCCGGCGATCACCGCTACTAAATAGCCTAACAGATAGAGCATCACTTTTCCGGTCACGATGGTTAATGCCAGCGGTAAACCGGAAAGTCCAAAGGTGATCACGGTGGCGACCTTCCAGTAGCTGATCAGCGCGCCGCCTACCGCGCCGCCCAGGCAGGCCGCGAGGAACGGTTTACCCAGCGGCAGCGTGACGCCAAAAATCAGCGGCTCGCCAATCCCGAGCAGGCCGACCGGGAGCGCGCCTTTAATCACTTTTTTCAGACGCGCGTTGCGGGTTTTCATCAGTATGGCAATCGCCGCGCCGACCTGCCCCACGCCCGCCATCGACAGGATGGGCAGCAGCGCGTTATAGCCATGCGCCTGCACCAGCTCGACGTGGATCGGCACCAGCCCCTGATGGAGGCCGGTCAGCACCAGCGGCAGGAAGGTACCAGACAGTACCGCCCCCACCAGCAGGCCGCCGCGGTCAATCGCCAGAGACGCGCCGTGAGCGATGGCTTCAGAGATCCACCCGCCTAACGGCTGAAGGGCGACAATGGCTACGCTGCCGGTGATTAAGGTGGTTAACAGCGGGTTAAGGATCAGCTCGATCGAGCCAGGCAGAACCGCGCGCAGCCTTTTCTCGATCCAGCACATCAGGATAACCACCAGCAGCACGGCGATCACCCCGCCGCGGCCGGGCTGAAGCGCCTCGCCAAACAGCGTGATCTGCGCCAGCTGCGGGCTGGACAAGATGCCCGCCATCACGCCGCCCATCGCCAGCGATCCGCCAAACACCTTCGCGGTATTCACCCCCACCAGAATGTTCATGATGGCGAACACCGCGCTGCCGAAGATCCCGAGAATCCCCAGCAGGTTCGGATACTGCGTGGCGAAATCCCCGACAATATCCGGCCGCTTAAGGATATTGATGATCCCGGTGATCAGGCCTGAGGCGATAAACGCCGGGATTAGCGGAATGAAGACGTTTGCCAGCTGTCGCAGCGCGTCGCTCATAGGGGCTTTGTATTTGGCCTTTGCCTGCGCTTTGGTGCGCTCAGCATCGTCGATCGACACGCTTGCCCCGCCGCCCATCAGCGCGCGCATGGCGTCAACAACCTGCGCCGCTTTACCGGGCCCGACGATCAGCTGATGCTGCTGGCCCTGTTTCACATAGCCGCTGACGCCGGACAGTTGCTTCAGGCGCGGCACGTCAAGCTGGTCGTCGTTATGCACCTCGACGCGCACGCGCGTCATGCAGTTTTCGAGACGCTGAATATTTTTTTCCCCGCCAATCCCCTGCAGGATATCGCTGGCGAGCGCTGCTGTTTTGTCCATAGACGCCTCTGTTAGTTTTCTAATGCCGCCCGTAAGAAGCCATGATGCGCATCGAGTCTGGCTCTCGCGGCCGCCGCATCCAGCCCGCTTAAGATCATCAGAATGGCCGGTTTAACATCGTGATCGGTCTGCTTGAGTACCGCTTCCGCCTCCTCGCGGCCTGCGCCCGTCGCCTCCATCACCATGCGGCAGGCTCTGTCCACCAGCTTGACGTTAGTGGCCTGCATATCCACCATCAGGTTCTGATACACCTTGCCGAACTTCACCATCGCGCCGGTGGAGATCATATTGAGCACCAGCTTTTGCGCGGTCCCGGACTTCAGGCGCGTGGAGCCGGTGAGCGCTTCCGGCCCGACCACCGGAGAGATGGCGATAGCGGCCACCTGCGCAATCGGGGAGCCGGGATTACAGGAGATGGCCACCGTCGTGCAGCCTGTCCGGTTTGCGTATTCCAGCCCGCCAATGACGTACGGCGTGCGCCCGGATGCCGCCAGCCCGACCACCAGATCCTTCGCCGTCAGATTCAGTGCCTTGAGGTCATCCTCACCCAGCTGTTTGTTATCCTCTGCCCCTTCCACGGCTTTCAGCAGCGCGCCGGGTCCACCGGCAATCAGCCCGACCACCAGACCATGCGGTACCCCAAAGGTTGGCGGACATTCGGAGGCATCCAGCACGCCGAGACGCCCGCTGGTGCCCGCCCCCATATAGATAATGCGTCCCCCGGCCTTAAGGGCTTCTGCCGCCGCATCGACCGCCTTCGCGACCTCAGGTAATGTCTCTTTCACTGCCTGCGCGACCAGCGTATCCTGTTGATTAAAGCGGTTAACCAGCTCCAGGGTGGAGAGCGCGTCCAGATCCATGGTTTGCGGGTTACGCGTTTCAGAAACAAGTGAGCCAAGATTCATTTTTTGTACCTCAAGAATTTTTAATTCATAATAATCACACTATAATGGAATATAAAATTCATTCAGGCGAGCAAAATCCGTATTTGCGCAGATAATCACATTTTCGCCAGGAGACCGTATGAACTGTTTAATTCGCATTCGCCAGCGCTATGCCGGCTTTGCCCAAAGCGACAAGAAGCTGGCGGATTTTCTGCTTTCTCAACCCGATCGCGCGCGCCATCTCAGCTCGCAGCAGCTGGCGAGTGAAGCCGGGGTGAGCCAGTCCAGCGTGGTGAAATTTGCCCAGAAGATCGGCTTTAAGGGGTTCCCCGCCCTCAAGCTGGCGATCAGTGAAGCGCTGGTAAGCAACCCCAACCCGCAGTCAATGCCGGTGCATAATCAGATCCGCGGCGATGACCCGATGCGGCTGGTCGGCGAAAAGCTGATCAAAGAGAACGTGGCGGCCATGCATGCGACGCTCGATGTGAACACGGAAGAGAAGCTGCTGGAGAGCGTGGCGATGCTGCGCGGCGCGCGGCGGATTATTCTGACCGGCATCGGCGCGTCCGGCCTTGTGGCGCGCAATTTTGGCTGGAAGCTGACAAAAATTGGCCTTAACGCCATCGTCGAGCAGGATATGCACGCCCTGCTGGCGACCGTGCAGGCGATGGATCCTGACGATCTGCTGCTGGCGATCTCCTACTCCGGCGAGCGCCGTGAAATCAACATGGCCACCGATGAAGCGCTGCGCGTCGGGGGTAAAATTCTGGCGATCACCGGATTTTCGCCGAATGCCCTGCAGCAGCGGGCAACGCGCTGTTTATATACCATAGCCGAAGAGCAGGCCACGCGCAGCGCGGCGATCTCGTCCACCAGTGCGCAAATGATGCTGACGGACCTGCTGTTTATGGCCCTGGTGCAGCAGGATCTGGAGCACGCGCCCGAGCGCATTCGCCACAGCGAAGAACTGGTAAAGAAACTGGTTTGACGCGTATAATGCCCGCCCAGTTTGTGTTGTTTCTGAGAATTTCCTGATGGCGCTGTTAATTACCAAAAAATGCATCAATTGCGATATGTGCGAGCCCGAATGCCCGAACCAGGCCATTTCGATGGGCGACAGCATTTATGAGATTAACAGCGACCGCTGCACGGAATGCATCGGCCACTATGAGACGCCGACCTGCCAGAAGGTGTGCCCGATCCCGAATACCATCCTGAAGGATCCGGCACACGTTGAGAGCGAAGAGCAGCTGTGGGATAAGTTTGTCCTGATGCACCACGCGGACAAGCTTTAGCTTTCGATAATCACCGTTGCGCTGGCGTAGTGGCGTTCATCCGCGATCGTCACGTGCATATGATTCACGCCCAGCTTCTCCGCCAGCTTTTGCGCCTCGCCCCATAAACGCAGGCTTGGCTTACCCAGCTCATCGTTAAACACTTCAAACTGGTTAAACGCCAGACCGTTACGAATGCCGGTCCCGAAGGCTTTGGCGGCCGCCTCTTTTACCGCAAAGCGCTTCGCCAGAAAACGCACCGGCTGCTGATGCGTTTCCCAGATGGCCCACTCGTTATCGCTCAGCACCCGTCTTGCCAGGCGCTCGCCGCTGCGGGCGATCACCGCTTCAATGCGGGCTATTTCTACGATATCGGTGCCTAAGCCCAGAATGGCCATTACTGACGCGCTTCCAGCATCAGGCGTTTCATTTCTGAGACCGCCTCTTTCAGGCCGCTCATCACCGCACGGCCAATAATGGCGTGGCCGATATTCAGCTCGTGCATTTCCGGAATGGCGGCAATGGCCTTCACGTTATGGTAGGTCAGGCCGTGACCGGCATTGACCTTCAGGCCCAGGCTCGCCGCGTAGGTGGCCGCTTTGGCGATACGCGCCAGCTCTTTCGCCTGCTCTTCATCGTTTTTGGCATCGGCATAGCAGCCGGTGTGAATTTCGATATACGGTGCGCCCACGTCGGCTGCCGCTTTAATCTGGGTGAAATCGGCGTCGATAAACAGAGAAACCAGGATACCGGCATCCGCCAGGCGCTTGCAGGCATCGCGCATTTTCTCGAGCTGACCGGCCACATCCAGACCGCCTTCGGTCGTGACTTCCTGGCGTTTTTCCGGCACCAGGCAGCAGAAGTGCGGCTGGGTCTCGCAGGCAATCGCCAGCATCTCTTCGGTGACCGCCATCTCAAGATTCATGCGGGTATCGAGCGTCTGACGCAGAATGCGCACGTCGCGATCGGTGATGTGGCGACGGTCTTCCCGCAGGTGGACGGTAATGCCGTCGGCGCCAGCCTGTTCAGCGATAAACGCCGCCTGAACCGGATCGGGATACGCCGTGCCGCGCGCATTACGCAGCGTGGCGATGTGATCGATGTTGACGCCTAACAGTAATTCAGCCATGACAATCCTCGGTTTTCTTTTCGATTCTGTGGTCTAACGTTTCGGCACAAACTGCCTGAATAATTCGCGGCTCTTTAAGGGCTTGCCGCCAAGATACGGCTTGAGGGCAATCCGGGTAAAGCGTTTTGCTGCGCGCAGGGTGTCCTGGTCGGGAAACTCACGCTCATACAGCGCCCGGAGCTGGCGCCCGGTAAAGGTGCTGTTGTCGATCACGATGCTGGCGATAAAGCCTTTCTCTTCGCGGTAGCGGTAGGTCATGGAGTCTTCTACTTCGTCTCCGCTGCCCGCACAGTGCAGAAAGTCTACGCCGTATCCAAGGTGCCCCAGCAGCGCCAGCTCAAAACGCCGCAACGCGGGTTCGGGCGTGCCGGTTGCGCCAGCCAGCGCCTGGATACAGTGCAGATAATCGAAGAAAAGTTCAGAGAAGCGAGTCTCATGTTCAAGAACGCGTGAGATGAGTTCGTTGACGTACAGACCGCTATAGAGCGTGATGCCGGAGAGAGGAAGCGCCAGGGAGACGGCTTCGGCGCTGCGCAGGGTTTTGACTTCCCCTCGCCCACCGAAGCGAACCAGCAGCGGCGTGAAGGGCTGCAGCGCACCTTTCAGATTAGAACGTTTGGAACGTGCGCCTTTGGCAACAAGGCGCACGCGACCCGACTCTTCCGTGAAGACGTCCAGCATCAGGCTGGTTTCGCTCCAGGGACGACTGTGCAGGACGAAAGCGCGCTGCCATCCATCCATATGCTCGCCGTCTTGAGTTACTGGTCTTCGCCGTAACCGAGGCTGCGCAGAGCACGCTCATCATCGGCCCAGCCAGATTTCACTTTCACCCACAGTTCGAGGTGAACCGGCGCTTCGAACATCTCCATCATGTCCTTGCGGGCTTCAATACCGATGGTTTTGATCTTGGCCCCTTTGTTGCCGATCACCATCTTCTTCTGCCCTTCTCGCTCAACGAGGATCAGGCCGTTGATGTCGTAGCCGCCGCGCTCGTTGCTCTGGAAACGCTCGATCTCCACCGTCACGGAGTACGGCAGTTCGGCACCCAGGAAACGCATCAGCTTTTCACGGATGATTTCAGACGCCATAAAGCGCTGAGAGCGATCGGTGATGTAGTCTTCCGGGAAGTGGTGAATCGCTTCCGGCAGATGCTTACGCACGATGCCCGCGATGGTGTCCACGTTCAGTCCGGTCTCAGCAGACAGCGGAACGATATCGAGGAAATTCATCTGGCTGCCCAGCCACTGCAGATGCGGCAGCAGATCGGCCTTTTCCTGAACGTTGTCAACTTTGTTGACCGCGAGGATGACCGGCGTTTTACCGTCACGCAGCTTGTTCAGCACCATCTCGTCGTCCGGCGTCCAGCGGGTGCCTTCCACAACGAAAATCACCAGCTCCACGTCGCCAATCGAGCTGCTCGCCGCCTTGTTCATCAGGCGGTTGATGGCGCGCTTCTCTTCCATGTGCAGGCCCGGGGTATCGACGTAGATCGCCTGATACGCGCCTTCAGTATGGATGCCGACGATGCGGTGACGCGTGGTCTGCGCCTTACGCGAGGTGATGGAAATCTTCTGCCCAAGCAGATTATTCAGCAGGGTGGATTTGCCAACGTTCGGACGTCCGACGATGGCAATAAATCCGCAATAGGTTTTTTCTTCGTTCATTCCAGCTCCAGCATTTTTAACGCCTGTTCGGCGGCAGCCTGTTCAGCCTTACGACGGCTTGAACCCGTGCCCACCACCGGTTCACTCAGGCCACTGACCTGGCAATGGATGGTAAATTCCTGATCGTGCGCTTCGCCACGGACCTGCACCACCAGATAAGACGGCAGCGGCAGATGGCGACCCTGCAAATATTCCTGCAGACGCGTTTTCGGATCTTTTTGTTTATCGCCCGGGCTTATTTCGTCCAGACGGGTCTGATACCAGTTCAGGATCAGCTTTTCGACGGTCTGGATATCGCTGTCCAGGAACACACCACCAATTAATGCTTCGACCGTATCGGCAAGAATAGATTCACGACGGAAGCCGCCGCTTTTCAGCTCACCCGGTCCAAGACGCAGACATTCGCCCAGTTCAAATTCGCGCGCGATCTCCGCAAGGGTATTCCCCCGAACCAGCGTGGCGCGCATGCGGCTCATATCACCTTCATCCACGCGCGGGAAACGATGATAAAGCGCATTTGCAATCACGAAACTTAAAATAGAGTCGCCTAAAAACTCGAGTCGCTCGTTATGTTTGCTGCTGGCACTGCGGTGGGTTAATGCCTGTTGCAACAACTCCTGATGATGAAAAGTGTAGCCCAGCTTCCGTTGAAGCCGATTAATTACGATGGGGTTCATGCGATACCAATAAATGAATGCGTCAAAAATGCAGCACACGAAACCGACCTGAGAAAACCAACGCGGTTTCGTGTGCCGTGGCACCCTTGCAGGGCCAACCTTAAACTTCGGGGGAATATTCTATACACAACGACAGGGGATGTCGTTAGTTCAAAGAGATTTATCGAGGAAATAATTCACGTAGCCGCTAATTAAAGCGGCTACGCGTTCATTTGGTGAGAATTAATGGATTCCGCCAATACGATTCAGGCGTACACCGGTCGGCCATTCGCCTTCCTGCTTCTCAAAACTCATCCAGATTGCGGTCGCTTTACCCACCAGATTCGCTTCCGGCACAAAGCCCCAGTAACGGCTGTCCGCAGAATTATCGCGGTTGTCACCCATCATGAAGTAATGGCCTGGCGGTACAATCCAGCTCGCCAGCTGCTGGCCCGGCTGGCGATAGTACATCCCCACCTGATCCTGCGCGATTGGCACGGTGAGGATACGGTGCGTCACGTCGCCCAGCGTCTCTTTGCGTTCAACCAGACGGATGCCGTTCTCTTTGGTTTCGCCTTTTGGTACCTGGAAGAATCCGCTGGTCGCTTCGCCGCCGTTACGACGGGCAAAGGTCTGCACAAAATCACTTGGCTCAACGTTTGAGTAGGTGATTGGCAGCGCGTTTTCACATGCGGTACCGGAGCTGCAGCCCGGCTGAACGGTGACTTCTTTCGCAACCGGATCGTAGGTTACTTTGTCACCCGGCAGACCTACCGCGCGCTTGATGTAGTCCAGGCGCGGATCTTCCGGATATTTGAACACCACGATGTCGCCACGTTTCGGATGACCGGTTTCGATCAGCGTTTTCTGGTAGATAGGATCTTTAATGCCGTAGGCAAACTTTTCCACCAGAATAAAATCACCGATCAGCAGCGTTGGCATCATTGAACCGGATGGGATCTGGAACGGCTCGTAAATAAACGAACGCACCACCAGCACAATCGCCAGCACCGGGAATACCGACGCGCCCGTTTCCAGCCAGCCCGGTTTCGGGCCGACTTTCTTCAGGGTTTTCGCATCCAGCTGGTCACCGGTGGCTGCCTGTGCGGCAGCCTGACGTTCACGACGTTTTGGGGCGAAGATAAACTTATCCAGACACCACAGCAGACCTGTCACCAGCGTAGCAATGACCAGGATCAGGGCAAACATGTTCGCCATGCCAACTCCTTAGGGTTATTTGCCGTCTTTACCAACATGAAGAATGGCAAGGAATGCTTCCTGCGGCAGCTCGACGTTACCGACCTGCTTCATACGCTTCTTACCTTCTTTCTGCTTCTGAAGCAGCTTTTTCTTACGGCTGACGTCACCGCCATAGCACTTCGCCAGAACGTTTTTACGCAGCTGCTTCACGGTAGAACGCGCGATAATGTGGTTGCCAATGGCCGCCTGAATCGCGATATCGAACTGCTGACGCGGGATCAGATCTTTCATCTTCTCAACCAGCTCGCGGCCGCGGTACGGCGCATTGTCGTTGTGGGTGATCAGCGCCAGCGCATCCACACGCTCGCCGTTGATCAGCACGTCTACGCGCACCATGTTAGAAGCCTGGAAGCGTTTGAAGTTGTAATCCAGTGACGCATAGCCACGGGAGGTCGACTTCAGGCGGTCGAAGAAGTCGAGGACCACTTCCGCCATCGGGATTTCGTAGGTCAGCGCCACCTGGTTACCGTGGTAAACCATGTTGGTCTGCACGCCACGCTTCTCAATACACAGCGTAATGACGTTACCCAGGAATTCCTGCGGCAGCAGCATGTGACACTCGGCAATCGGCTCACGCAGCTCGTGAATATTGTTCAGCGGCGGCAGCTTGGACGGGCTGTCGACGTAGATCACTTCTTTCGAGGTGGTTTCAACCTCATAGACTACGGTAGGTGCCGTGGTGATCAGATCCAGATCGTATTCACGCTCCAGACGCTCCTGAATGATCTCCATGTGCAGCAGGCCGAGGAAGCCGCAGCGGAAGCCGAAGCCCAGCGCCGTTGAGCTTTCTGGCTCATAGAACAGAGAGGCATCGTTCAGGCTCAGCTTACCGAGCGCGTCGCGGAAGTTTTCGTAGTCGTCAGAGCTGACCGGGAACAGGCCCGCATAAACCTGCGGCTTCACCTTTTTAAAGCCCGGCAGCGCTTTATCTGCCGGGTTACGCGCACCGGTCAGGGTATCGCCCACCGGCGCGCCGAGGATGTCTTTAATGGCGCAGACCAGCCAGCCTACCTCGCCGCACGTCAACTCGGTACGGTCAACCTGTTTTGGCGTGAAGATCCCCAGACGGTCAGCGTTGTAGACCTGCCCGGTACTCATCACCTTAATTTTGTCGCCTTTACGCATGGTGCCGTTTTTAATACGCACCAGCGAGACAACGCCCAGGTAGTTATCGAACCAGGAGTCGATAATCAGCGCCTGCAGCGGGGCATCCGGATCGCCTTCCGGGGCCGGAATATCACGCACCAGGCGTTCCAGCACGTCGGTCACGCCGACGCCGGTTTTCGCGGAGCAGCGCACCGCATCGGTCGCGTCAATGCCGACGATATCTTCAATCTCTTCCGCCACGCGCTCAGGATCGGCGGCCGGCAGGTCGATCTTGTTCAGAACCGGCACAACTTCGAGATCCATTTCCATCGCGGTGTAGCAGTTTGCCAGGGTCTGGGCTTCTACGCCCTGCCCGGCATCCACCACCAGCAGCGCGCCTTCACAGGCCGCGAGCGAGCGTGAAACCTCATAGGAGAAGTCAACGTGGCCTGGGGTGTCGATAAAGTTCAGCTGATAGGTTTCGCCATCAGCCGCTTTGTAATCCAGCGTGACGCTCTGCGCCTTGATGGTGATACCGCGTTCGCGTTCCAGGTCCATGGAGTCCAGAACCTGGGCTTCCATTTCACGATCAGACAGGCCACCGCAAATCTGGATAATACGGTCAGACAGCGTCGACTTACCGTGGTCAATGTGAGCAATGATCGAAAAGTTACGTATGTTCTTCATATAGTTAAATAATTATGCCTTACGAATTCCTGGAGGCCGCTGTTCTTAGCCTGACGTTTTTCAGTGCGAAAACGCAGCATTCTACACTACATCCTCGCTACCTGGAAATGCACTTAGAGACAGGTATAGCGTGAAGAAAGGACGTTTTCTGTTTTAGGGTGTAAAAAATGATAAAGCCCGATGGATCACCGGGCCTCAGAAGAGAGCGTTTCAACACGAAGCTGGTCTGGCGCCAGCCCCACGCTAAGAATGACAGGCTGCCACTCCTCGCGCGCGGCGAGCCTCGGAGAGAGGCCTTTAGCCAGCCAGAACCCGCCAACGCCTCCCAAAGCGGCCCCGCACATGGCGGCCACATCGGTACCGAACAGCATCTGGAAAAGGCCGCCCATGATAAACAGCCCGACCAGCGGAGAGAGATACACCAGCATGGCGGAGCTGAGCAGGCTGCCTTCCGCAATGCCCAGCTCGACCTTCTGCCCCGCCATCAGCGGCTGTTCGCTTGGCACAGAAATTGTGTGCGAGGTTTGCGGCCCGAGCTTATTCAACACGCGGCTACCGCAGCCGGCGCGTGATGCGCAGCTATTACATGAGGCTTTGACATCGCAGCTCACCAGCGCAATACCGTTCTGCCACGAGACGACCGTCGCCCACTCTTTGATCATTGTGCAGCCCTGAATTTAATGCTGTCGGAAATGCGCTTCGCCGTTTGCGGAGGAAGTTCGCCCACAATGGTGATCTCGGCGTTATCGCGTACCGTTGTGCTCACCGTACGGCGCCCGGTACGCAGCATTTGTTCGGCGCTGTTTGCCGTTGCGCGGTTGATGTTCACCGAGAAGCTGAACAAGCCGTCGGAATAGAGGCGCGATTCCACCGGCGTTTCAATCGTTGGCAGCTGGCGACGGCTGCTGGACACTTCGCTAAATCCCTGTGGGATCCAGGCAGGTACCCAGTTGAAATTAACGGAATCCCCGGCAGGAACAGAAAGCAGCGGCGGCAGGCTGGCCTTGGCCAGGTTTTGCATGCTGTTGCCAACCTGATTGTTCACGCTGAAGGAGATCACGCGGAACTGTTCCAGCGTTTCACCGTCACGGTCAAGGAGGTCAACACGCATCGGGAGTTTGGTTTCAGCGTCGATCCAGACGATATAGCTGTAGCGCGTTCCGTCCCGGGCAACAACGCGTATCACCTCGCACAGCCTGTCCGCGATGCGGGTACGCCCTACCGAAATAAAATCGTAGTAAGGAGCAAGCCGTTTAAAGTCGGTGTAAATGAGTGACGGCAGAGAATCAACGATATAGTCGCCATTCAGCGTGAAAGGCTCCAGACCGGGCTCGAAATAGCTGATTTCGTTACCACGCTGGACAACTTCCCGACGCGGGCCATCCATCTGTAAAAGCTGGGCGAGCGGCTGATTATCAAGACGGGCATGACGATAGCGTAACGACTCGACGCCCTGCTTATTGATGCTGATAAATGCCAACTCGTAGTTGAGTGACTGGCTGGCCATATTCATTTGCTGCAACAACGCCCCGGATGATACATCAGCCGAGGCGTTGGCAGAGAAGAACAGGCTACCCGCCATCAGAGACATGGCGAACCAAAGTTGCTTCATTACTGCGATTGCGTTCCTAAAGTTTGGTTTCCGGGCACCTGCACAGCGGCTTGCTGTGTCTGCGCCTGCTCAAACTGAAGCTGTTCAGAGTGCAGACGACGCTGCAGCTCGTAATCCTGCAACATCGCATTAATGCGACGGCGCTGCTCCTGAACCTGCTGTTGCTGACCGCCGCTGGCGGAAGCATCAGCCGGTACGCCCAGGCTTACCGGGCTGGCTTTGCCCATCATCGGCAGTGTGTTAAACACTGGCGCTTCTGGCTGCTGATTAGTTTCAGACTGAGTATTATAGTGCTGGACGCCAACAATAACTGCAAGCGATACGCATGCAGCCACACCCATTTGGGTAAGCTGGCTGGCCCACGGGCGCACCTTTTGCCAGAACGGCATTTTCTGCCACTGGTGAGGCGCGGGTTGAGCTTCAGGAATCAGCGGAGTGGTCTGATGAACAGGCTCATTCTCAATCGCCGCCATGACGCGGGCTGAGATATCGAAATGGAGAACCTCGCCGGTGTCACCGCGAAGGGTGTCACGAATGAGATGGTAACTCTCCCAGGTCTCTTGCATTTCGGGTGAATGAGACAGCTCGTTGAGCAGCTCACTATCCACCGTTTCACCATCCATTAAAGCGGAAAGTTTTTCTTTCTGCATGCCTAATACCTTTTCCAGTATCCCGCTATCGTCAACGCCTGATAAGCGGTTGAACTTTATTATCAATAGCTTCTCGCGCACGGAAAATTCGTGAACGTACCGTGCCGACCGGACAATCCATGATAGCGGCTATCTCTTCATAGCTCAGACCATCAAGCTCCCGTAACGTAATTGCCATGCGTAAATCTTCCGGGAGCGACTCGATCGTGCGAAAAACGATTTGTCTCAGTTCTTCTGACAACATTAAGTTCTCAGGGTTCGAAATTTCTTTCAATGCGCCGCCACTTTCGAAGTTTTCGGCGTCGATTGCGTCCACATCACTTGAAGGTGGACGACGGCCCTGAGCGACCAGATAATTCTTTGCCGTATTGACCGCAATACGGTACAGCCAGGTATAAAAAGCACTATCTCCCCGGAAAGAATCCAGCGCGCGATAGGCCTTAATAAAAGACTCTTGCACCACATCAGGTACATCACCTGACGGTACATAGCGGGAAACCAGGCTCGCCACCTTGTGCTGGTAGCGCACCACCAGTAGGTTAAAGGCTTTCTGATCTCCCTTCTGGACCCGTTCAACCAGGACCTGGTCCGTTAACTGCTCGCTCATCCGAGGTAATGTCTCCCCAAACCTAAATTCCACGCGTTATCGAAACGCCACTCTAAAAATACCGCACTTTGAGCAAGCACCGAATTAGAGTGTCCGATCGTCAATAAGTTCCGTAACGCCTTTGTTTTTGTTCATCGCGCCGCAGACCGTTCATTTTCTCTCATTATAAGTCTGTTCACGATACGCACCACTTTATGACAAGAAACATCTTTTTCCCGCCAGAAGAGTAACGCAACACAGGCTTTATTTCACCACAAAATCTGACGCTAACGATCTGCTTCGCAAAATAATTTCACTCATTTACCCTCCGTTTACCCCCGCTTACGCGTTTAGCCATTGCAACACCTTTTAAAAAAAACGTGCGATAAATCGCATTCGGGTGCTATTCTGACTCAACACTGTTTAGTAAATTAAACAACAATCATGAATACAACACCTGAACTGCATTGTGATGTCCTGATCGTCGGTAGCGGCGCTGCCGGTCTCTCTCTGGCGCTGCGCCTGGCGGAGCATCAAAACGTTATCGTTCTGAGTAAAGGACCGATAAGTGAAGGTTCTACGTTTTATGCCCAGGGCGGGATTGCCGCCGTGTTTGACGAGACGGACAGCATTGCATCCCACGTAGAAGATACGCTGATTGCCGGGGCCGGGATCGTGGATCCGCACGCCGCAGAGTTTGTCGCCAGCAATGCCCGTCACTGCGTTCAGTGGCTCATCGACCAGGGCGTCTTATTCGATACGCAGGTTCACCCCAACGGTGAAGAGAGCTACCACCTGACGCGCGAAGGGGGCCATAGCCACCGCCGCATCCTGCACGCTGCGGATGCCACCGGTAAAGAAGTGGAGACCACGCTGGTTGGCAAAGCGCTGAGTCATCCAAATATTCGGGTGCTTGAACGAAGTAATGCCGTTGACCTGATAATCTCCGACAAAATTGGCCTGCCGGGCACGCGTCGCGTGGTGGGCGCGTGGGTCTGGAACCGCAATAAAGAGAAGGTGGAAACCTGCCGGGCGAAGGCCGTGGTGCTGGCCACGGGCGGAGCCTCAAAAGTGTATCAGTACACCACGAACCCGGACATTGCCTCCGGCGACGGTATCGCTATGGCCTGGCGCGCCGGCTGCCGGGTGGCGAACCTCGAATTTAATCAGTTTCACCCAACCGCCCTGTTCCACCCTCAGGCGCGCAACTTCCTGCTCACGGAAGCCCTGCGCGGCGAAGGCGCCTATCTGAAACGCCCTGACGGCACCCGCTTTATGCCCGACTTTGACGCCCGGGGCGAACTGGCCCCGCGCGATATCGTTGCCCGTGCCATCGACCACGAAATGAAGCGCCTTGGCGTGGACTGCATGTATCTCGATATCAGCCATAAGCCAGCAGCGTTCATTCGCCAGCATTTCCCGATGATTTACGAAAAGCTGCTGAGCCTGGGGATTGATTTGACCCGCGATCCGGTGCCCATTGTGCCAGCCGCCCACTATACCTGCGGTGGCGTGATGGTTGACGATCATGGACGTACCGACGTGGATGGCCTGTATGCTATCGGTGAGGTCAGCTATACCGGGCTTCACGGCGCGAACCGTATGGCCTCGAACTCACTGCTTGAGTGCCTGGTGTACGGCTGGTCTGCCGCTGAAGACATCATCAGGCGCATGCCCTACGCTCGCGAGACGGAGCGCCTGCCGGCCTGGGATGAAAGCCGCGTGGAGAATCCGGACGAGCTGGTCGTGATCCAGCACAACTGGCATGAGCTGCGGCTATTTATGTGGGACTACGTCGGGATTGTGCGCACCACGAAACGTCTGGAACGCGCCTTGCGCCGCATCACCATGCTGCAGCAGGAGATAGATGAGTATTATGCCAATTTCCGCGTATCGAATAATCTGCTGGAGCTGCGCAATCTGGTGCAGGTTGCCGAGCTGATCGTTCGCTGTGCGATGATGCGTAAGGAGAGCCGCGGATTGCACTATAACCTGGACTACCCGGATCGGCTTGCCGAGTCCGGCCCGTCAATCCTCGCTCCGCAGCTTTACATAAACAGATAAAACGCCTGGGTCAGGGCAGTGTAATCTTCGGAATAACGCTGGTCTGGCCCGCGGATCACCATCCGGTCATTAAAGCATTCACCCTCTTTCGGCGAGAGCGCCAGCAGCACGCGGTGCGGCAGTCGGCCTTCCGTATCCGAAATATCGGTACGCAGACGGAGCGTCCAGCCAATCTCCTGCGCGATACCGATGAACGTGTTGCCGGTACTCTCTGGCAGGACCACGCAGAAAAATCCTTCTTCGGAGATGAGTTCGGCCGCACTGGTGAGCAGCGCTTTATGATCGAGGGAACCGGTATAACGCGCCTGTTCACGCTCGGGTGTGCCGCACTCAACGCCGGGCTCGTAGTAAGGCGGGTTGCTGACGATCAGATCGTAACGTGACGTTTGCTCCGGTGCCCAGGCGAGCACATCTGCGCATTCCACTTTCATGCGGGCTGCCCAGGGAGATTCGGCCACATTTTCACTCGCCTGCTCTGCGGCCTGTACATCCAGTTCGACGGCATCAATGGTGACATGTTCTTCCGTACGCTGCGCCAGCATCAACGCCACCAGCCCGCTGCCGGTACCAATATCAAGAATACGCTTAACGCCTGCGACAGGGGCCCACGCCCCCAGTAAAATACCGTCGGTACCGACCTTCATGGCACAGCGATCGTGGGCGACAAAAAATTGTTTGAACGTAAAACCATCGCGGCGCAGCTGCGCTTTGAGTTGAGACATGTCGGGGCAACCTTCTAAGTGAAACTGGAGTAGCATAGGGGAAAGCGAAGTGGCCGAAAAGCGATATCCATACAAACAGATGAAGATTACAGCCGTAACGTCTATAATCAGCGCCCCACACAGAGGTAGAACATGACTGTAACGACTTTTTCCGAACTTGAACTCGATGAAAGCCTGCTCAATGCACTTGAGAGCAAAGGCTTTACACGCCCGACCGCCATTCAGGCTGCGGCCATTCCGCCTGCGCTTGAGGGCCGCGATGTGCTCGGTTCTGCGCCAACCGGCACGGGGAAGACAGCAGCCTATTTGCTGCCTGTGTTGCAGCATCTGCTCGACTTTCCGCGTAAAAAATCTGGCCCGCCGCGTATTTTAATCCTGACGCCTACGCGCGAGCTGGCCATGCAGGTTGCCGATCACGCGCGTGAGCTCGCGGCAAATACCCATCTGGATATCGCCACCATCACCGGCGGCGTTGCGTATATGAACCACGCCGAAGTGTTCAGCGAAAACCAGGATATCGTCGTGGCAACGACGGGCCGCCTGCTGCAGTACATTAAAGAAGAGAACTTCGACTGCCGCGCGGTTGAAACGCTGATCCTCGACGAAGCCGACCGCATGCTGGACATGGGCTTCGCACAGGATATCGAGCATATTGCGGGTGAAACGCGCTGGCGTAACCAGACGATGCTGTTCTCTGCCACCCTCGAAGGGGAAGCGATTAAAGACTTCGCAGAGCGTCTGCTTGAAGATCCGGTGGAAGTGTCGGCTACGCCGTCCACGCGTGAGCGTAAGAAGATCCACCAGTGGTACTACCGCGCGGATAACCTTGAGCACAAGGTCGAATTGCTGAAACACCTGCTGAAGCAGGAAGATGCGCTGCGCACAATCGTGTTTGTGCGTAAGCGCGAGCGCGTGCACGAGCTGGCTGAGATGCTGCGTAACGCCGGGATCAACAACTGCTATCTTGAAGGCGAGATGGCGCAGATCAAGCGTACCGAAGGCATTAAGCGCCTGACCGACGGTCGCGTTAACGTGCTGGTTGCGACAGACGTTGCCGCACGCGGGATCGACATCCCTGACGTCAGCCACGTCATTAACTTCGATATGCCGCGCAGCGGCGATACCTACCTGCACCGTATTGGCCGTACCGGTCGCGCGGGCCGCAAAGGGATTGCGATTTCACTGGTTGAAGCGCATGACTACCTGCTGCTGCAGAAAATTGGCCGCTACGTTGATGAGCCGCTGAAAGCGCGCGTTATTGATGGCCTGCGCCCAACCACACGTGCGCCGAGTGAAAAAATGACGGGTAAACCGTCCAAGAAAGCGCTTGCGAAACGTGCTGAGAGAAAAGAGAAAGAAAAAGAGAAACCGCGCGTGAAGCAGCGTCACCGCGATACCAAAAATATTGGTAAACGCCGTAAGCCAAGCTCTGCCGCATCAGAGACAAAAACGGAAGAGTAAAAAAAAGCCGGGGACAATCCCCGGCTTTTTTATTCACCCCCGTAGCTGAAGCCTTACAGGCTTTCAGTAAAGGTACGCGCGATAACGTCGCGCTGCTGTTCTGGGGTCAGAGAGTTGAAGCGAACCGCATAGCCGGACACGCGAATGGTCAGCTGCGGGTATTTTTCTGGGTGCTCAACCGCGTCCATCAGCGTTTCGCGGCGCAGTACGTTTACGTTCAGGTGCTGACCACCTTCCACGCGCACTTCTGGCTTCACTTCCATTGGAATTTCACGGTACTCGATTTCGCCCAGTTTGCTCACCGGCACGATTTCATCTTCAGCAAAACCCGCTTTCGCGACGACACAGCGCGCTTCGTTTTTCTCGCTGTCCAGCAGCCAGAAAGAGTTGAGCAGATCGTCATTTGCAGCTTTAGTAATCTGGATACCTGTAATCATGTATTGCCTCCCTAGGCTACATTAACTGATGTCGGCCTCTCGCGGCCAATTGGTAAAACCATTGTTTCTTGTGTGTATATATATCATTCACACCCCGGCGATTTATTGATTTAAGTCAACAAAAACACCAACCACATAAAGAGTGTGGTTTGAATTTATTGCTTAAGATCAATTTTATGACCTTACCAATTCAATTTATCCTGCACATTTTCAACATAAATTTAGCCACTTAGCGCACATTTCGGCGTGGAATTTTGCTCACCGGGCTTTAGCAGGTAAGCTAGTCAGAGATTGAGATTCGCAGGAGAGCGAGATGACGACACCTTTAACCTGGCATGACGTGCTGGCAGAAGAAAAGCAGCAGCCCTATTTTATCAATACGCTCAACACCGTTGCGGCTGAGCGTCAGTCCGGACAGACGATTTACCCACCGCAGAAAGATGTGTTCAACGCCTTTCGCTACACCGAGCTTAGCGATGTGAAGGTGGTCATTCTGGGCCAGGATCCCTATCACGGTCCGGGCCAGGCGCATGGGCTGGCATTTTCCGTCCGTCCCGGCGTGGCGATCCCCCCTTCTCTGCTCAACATGTATAAAGAGCTTGAAGGAACCGTGCCCGGGTTTACCCGACCAAACCACGGCTACCTGGAAAGCTGGGCGCGCCAGGGCGTGCTGTTATTGAACACGGTACTCACCGTGCGGGCGGGCCAGGCGCACTCGCACGCCAGCCTGGGCTGGGAGACGTTCACCGATAAAGTCATCAGCCTGATCAACGAACATCGTGAAGGGGTGGTGTTTTTACTCTGGGGTTCTCACGCGCAGAAGAAAGGGGCGATTATCGACCGTCAGCGTCATCACGTGTTGAAAGCGCCGCACCCGTCACCGCTGTCTGCACATCGCGGTTTCTTTGGCAGTAATCATTTTGTTCTGGCGAATGAATGGCTGGAAAAACGGGGCGAAACGCCGATTGACTGGATGCCTGTGTTACCGGCAGAGAGCGAGTAGTATTTGAATGTGCCGGGTCAGACCCGGCACATTAAGAGGCTTAGGCCTTATTCTGACGCCACCACTCGGCCAGCAGCACGCCGGTCGCAACGGATACGTTCAGACTTTCCACGTTGCCCGTCCCATCGATTGAGACGCTCAGATCCGCACTGGAGAGCGCCGCATCAGACAGACCATCGCGTTCCTGACCCAGCACCAGCACCATCTTGCGTGGCAGCGTCGCTTTAAACAGCGGGGTACCGGCATGGCTCGAGGTGGTCACAATAGCGTAGCCCGCTTTACGGAACTGCTCGAGAGCGTCCAGCACGCTGTCGCCGGTGATCGGCTGTACGTGCTCGGCTCCGCCTTCCGCCGTACGGATCGCGGCGCCGGACTCCAGCAGCGCGGCATCCTGCAAGAGCACGCCTTTCACGCCAAAGTGCGCGCAGCTACGCATCATTGCGCCCAGGTTATGCGGGTTGCCCACATCTTCCAGCGCCAGCACGCAGTCATCGGCATCCGCCTGGCTAACCCACTGCTGCACGGTCGTGCCGTTACGTTTTTTGATCAGGAAGCAGACGCCGCCGTGGTGTTCAGTGCCGGAGGCTTTGGTCAGCTCGGCATCATCCACAACGTGATAGGCTTTGCGGTTCGCGGCCATCCAGCGCAGCGCTTCTTTGAAGCGCGGGGTCACGCTCTGGATAAACCAGGCGCGGACGATGCACTCAGGACGGCTCTGGAACAGCGCCTGGCAGGCGTTTTCACCGTACACGCGGGTCTCTTCCGCACGCTGGCGGCGCAGCACTTCCGGGTCGATAAAGCTTTTACCGCTGATACCGCCGTGATCGGCTTTTTCCGGCGTCTCATCGCCAGGTGCGCGAGAAACGGTGCGCCACGGGGAGGCGTTATCACGTGAGAAGTCATCACGTGGACGGTCACTGCGTGGGCGGTCGGAGCGAGGACGGTCATCGCGTTTGCGATCGTCACGTTTGCGGTCATCACCGCGGGTATTTCTGTCATCGCGGGCGGGGCGACGGCCACCGTCTGCACGAGAAGACGCCGGACGCCCGCCACCTTTTCCGGTACGCGGATTTTGGGTGCGTTTATCAGAGTCATCATCACTGCGGACATACATCACTTTGACCTTGCCGCTTTTGTTTTTCATTTCGTCGTTCATGCTTTTCTCCACCAGCGCTGCGCGAAGCGCGCAGATTACCCGATGTGCCAGCGCATAGCCATAATTTCGTACAAAAGCCTGCGACTATTGTTCTCATTGAATAAAACGCATTGTTGTTTCAAACAGGCTCATTGATAATATGTAACATATTAGAAACATTATCGGCGTTTTGCCGCTGTCCCACGGCTCTATCAGAGGTTAGTTATGAATACCGTATGTGCCAACTGTCAGGCTCTTAACCGCATTCCGGACGATCGGATAGAAGATGGTGCGAAATGCGGACGTTGCGGCCATGAATTGTTTGATGGCGATGTCATTAACGCGACGGGTGCTACGCTGGACAAACTCCTCAAGGACGATCTGCCCGTCGTTGTCGACTTCTGGGCGCCATGGTGCGGCCCATGCCGTAGCTTCGCGCCGATTTTCGAAGACGTGGCCGAGGAGCGTAGCGGAAAAATACGTTTCGTTAAGGTTAACACGGAAGCCGAACCTGAACTGAGCGCCCGTTTTCGCATTCGCAGCATTCCGACCATAATGATTTTCAAAAATGGCGAGGTGATCGACATGCTCAACGGCGCGGTGCCAAAAGCGCCTTTTGAAAGCTGGTTAAACGAGTCGCTGTAACATTCACGGGGCACATCTTGTGCCCCGTTCCCGCCTCTGCGAAAATAGGGTTTTTCCTGCATTTCGCCCATGACTGATAACGCCGTTCTACAATTACGCGCCGAACGCCTTGCGCGCGCCACCCGTCCGTTCCTCGCGCGCGGAAACCGTATTCGCCGCTGTCAGCGTTGCCTGCTGCCGCTGAAGGTTTGCCTGTGCGAGACGTTGACCCCGAGTTCGGCACAGAGCCGTTTTTGTCTGGTCATGTTCGATACCGAGCCGATGAAGCCCAGCAATACGGGGCGTCTTATCGCCGATATTCTGCCGGATACCGCGGCGTTTCAGTGGTCCCGTACGGAGCCGCCTCAGGCCCTGCTCGACCTGGTGGCCAACCCGGACTATCAGCCGATGGTCGTTTTCCCCGCGTCATATGCAGGTGCCGATCGTCAGGTGCTTTCGAGTCCGCCATCCGGTAAGCCGCCGCTATTTATTATGCTGGACGGCACCTGGACCGAAGCGCGAAAAATGTTTCGTAAAAGCCCCTATCTCGATGCGCTGCCGGTGATTTCTGTCGATCTTTCCCGCGTTTCTGCATACCGCCTGCGTGAAGCGCATGCTGACGGGCAATACTGCACCGCCGAAGTGGCGATTGCGCTGCTGGATTTAGCCGGTGATACCGCTGCGGCTGGCGCCCTGGGCGCCCATTTCTCCTGTTTCCGGGAACGCTATCTGGCGGGAAAAACCGTTCATAAGGGGAGCGTCACAGCAGCCGAGACGGAAAGCGTTTAAAATCATCAGGTCGCTTGCATTCACAGGAGGCCTGCATGAGCCAGCGAGGGTTAGAAGCGCTACTTCGTCCCAAATCCATTGCCGTTATCGGCGCATCAATGAAACCGGAACGTGCTGGCTATCTGATGATGCGCAACCTGCTGGCCGGGGGATTTAATGGCCCCGTCATGCCCGTCACGCCAGCGTATAAGGCCGTTCAGGGGGTGCTGGCATGGCCTGATGTACAGAGCCTGCCTTTCGTACCGGATCTGGCCGTACTGTGTACAAACGCGAAACGTAATCCGGAGCTGCTGGAATCGCTCGGCAAGAAAGGCTGTAAAACCTGCATTATTCTCTCGTCTCCGCCTGAACAGAAAGCCGAGCTTCTGGCCTGCGCCAGCCGCTATCAAATGCGCATTCTCGGGCCAAACAGCCTGGGGCTGCTCGCCCCCTGGCAGGGACTGAACGCCAGCTTCTCCCCGGTGCCAATCCGCAAAGGCAAACTCGCGTTTATCTCGCAGTCGGCTGCGGTATCGAACACCATCCTCGACTGGGCGCAGCAGCGTGAAATGGGATTCTCCTACTTCATTGCCCTCGGCGACAGCCTGGATATCGACGTTGACGAGCTGCTGGATTTTCTGGCGCGTGACGGTAAAACCAGCGCGATCCTGCTTTACCTTGAGCACCTCAGCGACGCGCGTCGTTTTGTCTCGGCTTCGCGAAGCGCGTCGCGCAATAAGCCGATCCTGGTGATCAAGAGCGGGCGCAGCCCTGCGGCGCAGCGTCTGCTGCATTCGCATTCCGGTATGGATCCCGCCTGGGATGCCGCCATACAGCGCGCCGGTTTGCTGCGGGTGCAGGATACGCACGAGCTTTTTTCCGCCGTTGAAACGCTCAGCCACATGCGTCCGTTGCGCGGCGAGAAGCTAATGATTGTCAGTAACGGTGCTGCCCCTGCCGCGCTCGCCCTTGACGAGCTGTGGCGACGCTTCGGCAAGCTGGCAACGCTGAGTGAAGAGACGCTGCAGCGCCTGAAAGACGCGCTTCCGGCCAGCGTGTCGCCCGGCAATCCGCTTGATTTACGCGATGATGCCAGCAGCGATCGCTACATCAAGGCCATTTCCATTTTGCTGGATAGCCAGGATTTCGACGCGCTGATGATTATCCACTCCCCCAGCGCGGTCGCGCCGGGCAGCGAAAGCGCGCGCGCGCTCATTGATGCTGTGCGCAATCATCCGCGAGGCAAATATGTCACCCTGCTCACCAACTGGTGCGGTGAGTTTTCTTCGCAGGAGGCGCGACGCCTGTTCAGCGAGGCCGGGCTGCCAACCTACCGCACGCCGGAAGGCACCATAACCGCGTTTATGCATATGGTGGAATATCGCCGCAACCAGAAACAGCTCCGCGAGACGCCGGCGTTGCCCGGGAATTTGACGGCCAATACCGTTGACGTTCACCGGCTGTTGCAGCAGGCGATTGAAGAAGGCGCGACGTCGCTGGATACGCATGAGGTCCAGCCCATTCTGGGCAGCTACGGGATGCAGACCCTGCCAACCTGGATCGCCAGCGACAGCGCTGAGGCCGTGCATATTGCCGAGCAGATTGGCTATCCGGTTGCCCTGAAGCTGCGTTCGCCGGATATTCCGCACAAGTCTGACGTTCAGGGGGTGATGCTCTACCTGCGGACGGCGGCAGAGGTGCAGCAGGCAGCCGATGCCATCTTCGATCGGGTCAAAATGGCCTGGCCGCAGGCAAGGATCCACGGCTTGCTGGTGCAAAGCATGGCTAACCGCGCAGGCGCTCAGGAGTTACGGGTGGTGGTCGAACACGATCCCGTTTTCGGCCCGCTCATCATGCTAGGTGAAGGCGGCGTTGAGTGGCGTCCGGAGGAGCAGGCGGTGGTGGCTTTACCGCCGCTGAACATGAACCTGGCGCGTTATCTGATCATTCAGGCGATTAAAAGTAAAAAGATCCGCGGCCGGAGCGCGCTGCGTCCGCTTGATATTGCCGGGTTAAGCCAGTTCCTGGTACAGGTGTCTAACCTGATCGTGGATTGTGCCGAGATCCAGCGGCTGGACATTCATCCCCTGCTTGCCTCCGGCAATGAGTTTACGGCGCTGGACGTGACCCTGGATATCGCGCCATTCGAAGGCGACAGCGAGAGCCGCCTGGCAATCCGCCCCTATCCCCTTCAGCTGGAGGAGTGGGTCGAGATGAAAAATGGGGAGCGCGCCCTGTTCCGCCCTATTCTGCCGGAAGATGAGCCCCAGCTGCGGACGTTTATCTCTCAGGTCACGAAAGAAGATCTTTATTATCGCTATTTTAGCGAAATCAACGAATTTACCCACGATGATTTAGCCAATATGACCCAGATCGACTACGATCGAGAAATGGCGTTTGTTGCCGTTCGTCGCAACGAAGAGGGGGATGAGATCCTCGGCGTCACGCGTGCGATTTCTGATCCAGATAACGTCGATGCGGAATTTGCCGTGCTGGTACGCTCCGATCTTAAAGGTCTGGGGCTCGGAAGACGACTGCTGGAAAAACTCATCAGTTATACGCGGGATCACGGATTATTACGCCTTAATGGCATTACTATGCCTAACAATCGCGGTATGGTGACCCTGGCGCGAAAACTTGGGTTTGACGTTGATATTCAGCTGGACGAAGGTATTGTGGCCTTGTCTCTCAGTCTGACATCAGCGGACAAACGCGAGTAAGCTACTGGAAATGTTACCCACTTTGGACGGGACTGGTGGTATCATTGTCCGCTTATGTTGTTTGCATGGTACAGACAACCCTTCAATGAACAGAGAAGAAACGCACTGTGATGTTGTCAAAATTTAAGCGTAATAAACATCAACAACACCTTGCTCAACTACCGAAGATTTCTCAGTCAGTTGATGATGTAGAGTTCTTTTACGCTCCCGCTCATTTTCGGGAGACGCTTCTGGAAAAGATTGCCAGCGCCACGCGACGCATTTGCATCGTGGCCCTGTATCTTGAACAGGATGAAGGCGGGCGCGCGATCCTGAATGCGCTCTATGAGGCCAAACGTCAGCGCCCGGAACTTGATGTTCGCGTGCTGGTAGACTGGCATCGCGCTCAGCGTGGCCGCATTGGCGCTGCCGCGTCAAATACTAATGCTGACTGGTATTGCCGCACGGCGCAGGAAAACCCCGGCGTTGACGTGCCTGTTTTTGGCGTACCGGTGAACACCCGTGAGGCGCTCGGCGTCCTTCATTTCAAGGGGTTTATCATTGATGACAGCGTGCTATACAGCGGCGCAAGTCTCAATGATGTTTACCTTCATCAGCTCGATAAATATCGCTACGACCGTTACCATCTGATCCGTAATCCACAGATGGCCGATATCATGTTCAACTGGGTTGATAAAAATCTGGTTCATGGCCGCGGCGTTAATCGCCTTGACGATCCCGAGCGTCCTAAAAGCCCGGAAATCAAAAATGATGTTCGCGCCTTCCGCCAGGAGCTGCGTGATGCGGTCTATCATTTCCAGGGCGATGCGAACAACGAAGAGTTATCCGTTACCCCGCTGGTCGGGCTCGGCAAATCCAGCCTGCTGAACAAAACGATCTTCCATCTGATGCCGTGTGCGGAGCAGAAGCTCACCATCTGCACGCCGTACTTCAACCTTCCTGCCGTGCTGGTGCGCAATATTATTCAGCTGCTGCGCGAGGGTAAAAAAGTGGAAATCATCGTGGGTGATAAAACGGCAAACGACTTCTTCATTCCTGAAGATCAGCCGTTCAAAATCATCGGTGCGCTGCCTTACCTCTATGAGATTAACCTGCGACGTTTCCTGAGCCGTTTACAGTATTACGTCAATACGGACCAGCTGGTGGTGCGCCTCTGGAAAGATGAAGACAACAGCTACCATCTGAAAGGAATGTGGGTCGACGATGAGTGGATGCTGCTGACCGGTAACAACCTTAATCCACGCGCGTGGCGACTGGATCTGGAAAACGCTATCCTGATCCATGACCCGCAGCATGAGTTAGCCGCAAAACGTGAACGCGAGCTGGAGCTGATTCGCACCCATACGACAGTGGTTAATCATTACCGCGAACTGCAGAGCATTGCCGATTATCCGGTGAAAGTGCGTAAGCTTATCCGCCGCTTACGTCGTATCCGTATCGACCGACTTATCAGCCGTATTCTGTAATGTCCAGGCCCTGTTATCCGCAGGGCTTTTTTATGGGGCCCGATGATGCGCATTCCTTTGTTACTGAGCGTCCTTTTCCTGAGCGGCTGTAGCCATATGGCCAACGATAGCTGGTCCGGGCAGGACAAAGCACAGCATTTCCTCGCTTCCGCGATGTTGTCCGCAGCCGGTAATGAATATGCGCAGCATCAGGGATACAGCCGGGACCGCAGCGCGGCAATAGGGCTGATGTTCTCCGTAGGTCTTGGGGCATCAAAAGAGCTGTGGGATAGCCGCCCCGCAGGGAGCGGCTGGAGCTGGAAAGATTTCGCCTGGGATGTCGCCGGTGCAACGACCGGCTATGCCGTGTGGCAGATGGCGCGGTATTAAAGTCGAATGCCTTTCCCTTTGCGATGCAGCATCAGGGAAACAATAAAGGCCAGTGCGCCCATTGCCGTTACGTACCAGAAGAACGTCGTTTCGCTTCCCCATGATTTAAGCGACAACGCAACGTACTCTGCCGATCCGCCAAACACCGCATTGGCTACCGCATAAGAGAGCCCTACCCCTAACGCACGGACCTGCGCCGGGAACATTTCAGCTTTAAGTATTCCACTGATAGACGTATAGAAACTGACAATCACCATCGCCATCATCACCAGCGCAAAGGCAGCATACGGTGAAGAGACATGTTGAAGCGCGGTCAAAATAGGAACGGTACACAATGCCGACAGCCCGCCAAAAATCAGCATCGACGTACGTCGACCGATTTTATCCGAGAGCGCACCGATAATGGGCTGTATGAGCATAAAGACAAACAGCGCCACGGTCATGACCACGCTGGCGACGTTTGCGTGCATGCCGGTGGTATTCACCAGGTACTTCTGCATATAGGTGGTGAACGTGTAGAAACTCAGAGAACCACCCGCAGTAAAGCCGAGTACCATAAGGAAGGCTTTGCGGTTACGCCATAACCCTTTGAATGTTCCTGCCTCCTTCAGCGTCCTGACCTCTTTCTGCGAGGTTTCATCTAACTGACGGCGTAGCCAAAGTGCGACAACGGCCAGTACAGCCCCCATCGCGAAAGGAATTCTCCATCCCCAGGCATGAAGTTGTTCATCCGTCAAAATCTGCTGCAGGATCACTACCACAAGAATGGCCAGCAGTTGACCGCCAATCAGCGTGACGTACTGGAATGAGGCGTAAAAACCTTTACGCCCTTCCAGCGCAATCTCACTCATGTAGGTCGCACTGGTACCGTATTCACCGCCCACCGATAATCCCTGGAATAATCGGGCCAGTAATAGCAGCGCCGGTGCCCAAGTACCAATCGATTCATATCCCGGTAAGCAGGCGATCACCAGAGAGCCAAAGCACATCATACACACAGAGATCAGCATAGAGGCCTTACGCCCGCGCCGATCAGCAATGCGTCCGAACAGCCAGCCCCCGATGGGCCGCATTAAAAATCCTGCGGCAAAAACCCCCGCCGTTTGTAGCAGCTGCGTTGTTGTGTTGCCAGAGGGAAAGAAGATATGTGCGAAGTAGAGTGAACAGAATGAGTAGACGTAAAAGTCGAACCATTCAACCAGATTCCCTGAAGAGGCGCTGACGATTGCCCATACTCTTCTTCGGGTATCACTGTTAGCCAGCGTCCCGTTTGATGCCATGCTTTCTGTCATTGTGATTATGCTCCTGCCATAAACAGCGGCGTATGAGCCAGAAGACTCAATTATCTCGTAAATGAAATGTTATAATTTTGTTATAATTAACATTGAGACAGCGATCACACATTCCATTAGCAGGATAAGGGATTAAGAGAAAGACCAGGAAGGGAAAGTACAAAAGCAAAAAACCCCGCACCTTACGGTACGGGGTTCTTCTTATTTGATGCCTGGCAGTTCCCTACTCTCACATG